>NZ_JAPCIV010000022.1:0-89990 GCF_027707585.1 Aeromonas sp. QDB39
AAGAGGGATTTGGTGATCAGATCACCGTCTCAACCATAAGTTCAATTCAGGTCACTCTGATTTGGGAAACAACGCCGCAGAACCGGCTAAACCCTGTCCCTTAACCAAACGTTACATGTTAATCGAGATCTACAAATGATTACACTTAATAGTGAACGAGGATTTGTTAAGGTTGAAAGCTGGGAAGATATTGAAACCCTTCCTGGCTTCACAACGAATTTAGATCCCAAAGAGCACGAACTAAATCAAATTATTGGTAGGTACATATTTAAAGATTATATTAAATGCGGTTTGTCCAGCTGCCACACCCCTCATGGAAAAGGATATATTGTTAGCACAAAATCAGGGCCTATTACGAATATTGGACATAATTGTGGAAAGAACCATTTTGATGTTGAGTTCGATCAGCTGTCTAAAGCATTTGAGAGGGATATTTCACTTCATACATACCGTGAGAATGTTGGAAGCACGCTTATAGTGCTCGATTTGTACAAAGAAAAGATCACAAGTATTAGGAGTGGGTCTCAAGGTGCAGATGTTTTGTATAAGAAGTCCAGACTTCTAGCAAAAGGATCGTCTGGTTGCCCAGAGGCTGCTACATCAATCATCTCTAAAATGGTTCGCAGCAGAAATCCAGTTATAACTACCGAGAGAGAGGCTAGTAGAGAGGAGATTGACGACCTCGAGGTAATTCAAGGGAAAAAATTACCACGTCCGTATTACATTGAGGAAAAGATTGGAGAATTATCTGGTCTGTCATTTCTTTTCGAAGAAAATTGCTTAAGAAGTATATTGATTTTAGATCTTGAGGAAGGCTTCAAAAGTTTGTCTGAGCTAGACGTTGACAACGGTAGTTTCAACGATTTAAAACGTTGGTCTGCATGGTGTTTCGATATAGAGCGGAAAATTGAGAAAACAAAGAGCTTAATTGAAGTTGGACGGATTTTTTTGCAAAAAGATAATCTTCTTAAGATTTCTGAGGCTATATCAGATAAAGAACAAAGGGATGAGTACATTAGATTTGTCAATGAAAATATGTAACAAACTGCTCTGTTAAGACTGACTGTGCTGCACAGGCTTTTTCTGTAGCTGGGTACAAACTTTACAAAACAACCCCCTCTGCTGTATGTGCAGGTGAGTGGAACTTTATGCCACGTTTTCTTCATCTATAGCAACTTAGGACTTTTTATGGATCATGAGTTCGATGAAAAAAATCCAAGAAGCGCTGTTGAATTCGCGAATGTGAATCGTGAAAAAATAATTAAATTATTTCCTGCTTCTCTATCTAAAAAAGAAGAAGGATTATATTTAAGAATGTTAAAAAGCAAAGGAAATTATTTAAATAAGTTGTCGTCATTATTCTCTGAAATGAATGAGATTTACGCTTATGTAGATAAGTATACTCCTTGTGAAAAAGGTTGCTCTCATTGCTGTTATATTCCAGTGACAGTGTCTGAGCTAGAGGTTGAATATATAGAAAGATCATTAAAAATAAAAAGAAAGTCATTCTCTGAATATGACAAAACGCAGAGTAAACCTTGTCCTTTTCTAAAAAATAATAGCTGTTCCATATACAATGTGAGGCCGTTTGTTTGCAGAAGGCATGTTGTTTTAACAAAAACACCTTATTGGTGTGAGCTTGAGCGTTGCAACCAAGAAATAATGCCTCTTTTAAATTTCACTGAAACTCAAAAAAGCTTTGAGTATTTGGTTTTTAAATCTGGAAAGAATAACTTTTTTGATATACGCGAAGTTTTTTAATTGTTACATATCAACAGCTGTTGGAGGGCTCTATTTTACGGGGGTGGGGGTAATTTTAACATTATGCATAGCCACAAGGTAGAGGTATAAAATTGAGTTCGGAAATAAATTGGTATTTGGAAGGTCTTAAGATTATAGCCCAATTGGCTGTAGGCGCAGTTGGTGCGGCTTGTGGTTACAAATCAGCAGTGAGAAAATTTTCAGAAACTACCAAAGATACAGATAAAACTATTTTTACCTCATCGGTTACTAATGAAAGAGCTGTTTGGCGCAGTGAGTTACGTGAGACTGTTGGTATATACATCGAGTGTTCATATAAGTTTATCGAAAACACAGGAAAACTTTCAGAACTTAGTAGTTTGAAATCTCTAGTTATTATGCGTCTTAACCCTAAAGCTTGGTTTTATAGTTCGGAGCATGCACTTGATCATGCTGTGTTAAAATCAATAAATTCAATTTATTCTACCTGTGAGAAAGAACGATTGAATTTAATCAAGCTAAAGGCTGAAATAGCCGCTCTTGAAAAAAATGCTCAAGAATTGTTAAAAAGTGAATGGCAAAAATCTAAAAAAGAAGCGGTTGAAGGGCGAGAGCGTGATGTATGAAAAAGCGTTTAACATGGCTTTCCAATGTTTGAGATCCTATGAGAGGATGGCGCAGGACGCAGACAGCTGTTTGCCCTGTATCAAAGCCAGCCACTGGTTGAGCTCGTTGTTGGAGAATACAGGCCACCCGATTACCCAGGCTGCGGTACTCTTCGCGGCTGATATTCTGCTTGCTCCTCATTTTAATGCCCAATCCGCGCTGTAGTCGTTCTGTTCTTGCAGCCACTTCGGGGTGTCCAGTTTCTCCAGTTCTGCCCACATCTCCAACCGATAGGACTCCGGCAGCATCTCAATCCATTGGTGTGCTCCGACATGGCCTTGTGCTTGGTAGACCTCGCTGCACAGCTCAACCAGCATCGGCCAATTCTGGTCATAATCCGGGATCGCGTATTCATCCGCTTCGGCCTGTTCGGGAGGCTGTAGTCCCTCCAGCTGCCAATCCGGCTGTCTTGTGAGCGATTTGCACGACTGCACCTGCCCGTTCTCAAGCCAGAGGGTGAAACCGTCAGCCGTGACGCTGGAACCCGCCCGCAATCGGTCGATGGAAAAGGGCGATAACTCCCACTGTTCGCTCATGATCAGGTCTGCGAAGGCATCAGGATCCGGTAGCGTACAGTTATTGTCAGAGCGCCAAGGTGCCGGGCTGTCGCCCGTCTTAACCCCAACCCCCTCGCAGCAGCCTCGGCGGCTTTCCTGGCTTCATGGGTGCCGGCGGGCACAATTTCCCACCCTTGCAGGCGGGTCTTGATGCCAAGGCGAGCGCAGGTAATGCCCATCAGGCGCTTGATGTCTTCGCCTTGAGCTTTGGTCTGCTCCTCAGTGAGGTGGGCCAGTTTGATGGGGTGTTCGGCACGGGTGGCCAGTGTACCGCCCATGGCGTGCTGGTAGCAGCGAAAGATGTCGTTATCTGCGGCAAAGCGGGCAGCCTCAAAACGCGGGTCTTGCAGCACTGGCTTGGGTGGGCCCACCAGATCGGCATGCTGCTTGGCGTTGCTGATGTGGCGCAGCGCGCGCCATACCCCGACCGGGGCGCCGCCGCTCTGCTGGAAGGTGCGAATGCCCCACCAAATGGCCCAGGCCACGGCATGCAGGGCGTCCTCATCGGCGGCAGTACCGACCTCTTCGTCATCGTCCAGGTAGGCGCCGTCGATGCTTTTGGCACTGAACTAATTGAGCTAACACAAGGTGTTGAATTTAAAGAAATAAAAATGGCAGCCGAGGCTGCCATTTTTGTTGGGGAGTTATGCGCGATCAGGAGATCTTGCGATCCTGGTCCGGTTCGAAGGGGTGACCGGATTTCTCCTGCTCCAGGTTGTCTTCGGAGCGGTGACCGGCCCAGTAGTCGGCGTTCTTGATGCCGAGCTTCTCCGGGTGGAACACCGGATCCAGCCCCTTGGCTTGCTGTGCTTCATAGTCGCGCAGGCAGGCAAAGGCGGTCTTTTGCAGCAGCAGGATGGCGATGATGTTGAGCCAGGCCATCAGCCCGACGCCGATGTCACCCATGCCCCAGGCGAGCTCGGCGGTCTTGACGGTGCCATAGACGGTGGAGGCCATCAGGGTCAGTTTCAGCACGAAGGTCAACCAGGGACGGTTTACCTTGCGGTTGATGTAGGCGATGTTGGTCTCGGCGATGTAGTAGTAGGCAACGATGGTGGTGAAGGCGAAGAAGAACAGCGCGATGGCCACGAACATGCTGCCAAAGCCAGGCATCATGCTCTCCATGGCGGTCTGCACGTAGCCCGGGCCTGCGGCCACGCCGGCGATGCCGGTGTAGAGGGCGGCGCCGTCCGGACCCTGCACGTTGTAGAGGCCGGTGATGAGCAGCATAAAGCCGGTGGCGGAGCAGACGAACAGGGTGTCGATGTAGACCGAGAACGCCTGCACCAGGCCCTGTTTGGCCGGGTGGCTTACTGCGGCGGCGGAGGAGGCGTGCGGCCCGGTACCCTGACCCGCTTCGTTGGAGTAGACCCCGCGCTTGACCCCCCACATGATGGCCAGACCCAGAATGGCGCCAAAGCCGGCATCAAAGCCGAAGGCACTCTTCCAGATCAGCAGGATCACGCCGGGCAGGGCGTGGATGTTGAGGGCGATGATGACGCAGGCGACGATGATGTAACCCAGCGCCATGAAGGGCACCACGGTACTGGCGAAGTTGGCGATGCGCTTGACGCCGCCGAAGATGATGAAGCCGAGCAGCAGCGCCAGGCCGGCGGCGGTGACATTCGGATCGATATCAAACGCGGTTTGCAGGCTGGCGCCGATGGAGTTGGCCTGCACCCCCGGCAGCAATACGCCGCAGGCAAAGATGGTGGCGATGGCGAACGTCCAGGCGTACCACTTCATGCCAAGCCCCTTCTCGATGTAGAAGGCCGGACCGCCGCGGTATTCGCCGTTGATCTTCTCCTTGTAGACCTGACCCAGGGTGGACTCCACGAAGGCGGAGCTGGAGCCGAGGAAGGCCACCATCCACATCCAGAACATGGCACCCGGGCCGCCGAAGGTGATGGCGGTGGCGACCCCGGCGATGTTGCCGGTACCCACCCGGCCAGCCAGGGTCATGGCCAGCGCCTGGAAGGAGGAGACGCCAGCATCCGTGCTTTTGCCATCAAACATCAGCCGGATCATCTCCTTGATGTGACGCAGTTGCAGGAAGCGGCTGCGCAGGGAGAAGTAGAGGCCTACCCCCAGACACAGATAGATGAGCGCCGGGCTCCAAATCACACCATTGATGGCATTGACGATCTCATTCATGTACAACAACTCCTTTGTTGTGCTGTCTTGTTGGCGGGGTCTGTGCCCTGCTCCCTCAAATTGGTGGTGACCCTCGGGTCACTCGTTATGGTATGGGACGGGTCGGTGGATGTTTCCACTGGCCAGTCCGCGGGTTTTAACATATCGATTTGTGCTGGGGCTTCCCAGCGAAATATGTTGTTATCTTGTTAATTTGTGAATTGACATTAACAAATGGCCGGTGCAACTGGACAGAATGCGGTGCTGGCCCGGTATCATCTCCTCTTTCGTCGGCGCTCTGCGGCGGGAGAGGGAGAGCAAAATCAAGGCCAAGGATGAAGATGGAGCAAGAAAAAGCGATGATCCGCCCGGCGTGTGCCGAGGATATGGCTGCCATGGCCGACCTGTTCGGCCAGCTGGGTTATCCGGTCAGCCCGCAGGTGCTGGGCGAGCGGTGGTTGGCGCCGGATCCGGCCCGCGAGGTGCTGGTGGCCTGCCTGGGGGAAGAGATTGCGGGCGTGCTGGTGTGGCACTGGCTCAGCCCGCTGCACGTTGCACCAGCGTGGGGCCTGATCTCGGCGCTGGTTGTCGATGAGGGTGCAAGGGGACGCGGCGTCGGCGCCGCCCTGCTGGTGGCGGCAGAGGTGCGGGCGCGAGCGCAGGGTTGCAGCCAGCTGGAGCTCTCCAGCAGCCTCAAGCGGGAAGGGGCCCATCGCTTCTATCTGGCGCAGGGGTATGTCGAGCGTCCGAAACGGTTTGTGAAAACAGTCTGATCAGCAAGAGGAGTCTGCGTGTTCTGGTCCCGCTTACGAAGTGTGTTTGGTGGTGCGTCCCGGCAAGATGACAATGGGCCTGGTGCGCTGGAGTGGCAGCAGGCCCTGGCTGCAGTGCCCATTTTGCAGGGTTTTTCCCGGGAGGAGGAGCAGACCCTGATCGGGTTGGCGCAGCAGCTGCTGGCTCGCAAGACCCTGACCCAGCTCGGGGTGTCGCTCACTCCCCGTCAGCAGGCGGTGCTGGCCCTGCAGGCGGCGCTGCCCATTTTGCACCTGGGGCTCGACTGGTATCGGGGCTTTCACGAGATCATCCTGATCCCCGAGCCGGTGGTGCGCCGGCAGCAGGTGCAGGACGAGTTCGGGCTGGTGAGCGAAGTTGAAGAGGAGAACGCCGGCGAATCCTGGCCGCAGGGGCCGCTGGTGCTGGCCTGGAGCGAGCTGCAGCAGGACGGGGATTGGGACGGCTTCAATCTGGTGATCCACGAGCTGACCCACAAGCTCGACATGCTGGGAGGGGAGGCCGACGGGGCGCCGCCACTGCCGGCGGGCATGGATCCGCGCCAGTGGACCGATGCGCTGCAGGCGGCATTCGATGCCATGCAGGCGCAGCTGGATCGCCACGAGCCTACCGCCATCGACCCTTACGCTGCCTCGCACCCGGCCGAATTTTTTGCGGTGTGCAGCGAGTGCTTTTTCACCGATCCGCTGCGCCTGCGCGACACCTATCCGGCGGTGTATCAGCAGTTCACCCGCTTCTTCGGCCAGCAGCCGGCAGCGCGTTTTCCTGCCACCCGGCTGCTGGCGGAGGAGCCCGAGTATCACGGCTAGCCGGGCGATCCTGGCAAATCGCGCCCAACAAAAAGGCACCCCGCAGGGTGCCTTTTTCGTGACAGCTGTGTCGGCCGGGTGCTTAGGCTGCGGCTTTGAGCTGAACGGCGGCGGCTTTCTTGTGATCGCCGATGGGCATCACGGTGCGGCCGAACTGCTCGTTGATCACGGTGGCCATGGCCAGATAGATGGCGCTGGCGCCGCAGATGATGCCTTCGAAACCGGCGATGGTGCCGATCAGGGTGCTGCCGGTAAAGTCACGGGCGGCCAGCAGGAAGAACAGCACGGTCAGGGAGGCGAACACGAATTGCTTCACGCGCGGGTAGTTGACGGTCCCGATCAGCATGAACAGGGTGAACATGCCCCACATCAGCAGGTACCAGCCCATGTAGGCGTGCGGGGTGGCTTCGGCCAGACCCATGGTCGGCATCACCAACAGGAACACCAGGCTCCACCAGAAGGTGCCGTAGGAGATGAAGGCAGTCACACCGAAGGTGTTGCCGCGCTTGTACTCCATGATACCGGCGATGATCTGGGCCAGACCGCCATAGCACAGGCCCATGGCCAGGATCATGGCGCTGATGGGGAAGAAACCTGCGTTATGGATGTTCAGCAGAATGGTGGTCATACCGAAACCCATCAGACCCAGAGGGGCAGGGTTGGCCAATTTTTCGCTCACGTGGCGTTCTCCAAAAATAGAGGTGGGGGTTGATAAAAGACGCGCGATTTTAGGCAGGGTCTGGGCGCTGGGCAAGGGGGGGAATGGCTGAAACGGTAAAAAAATAACGGGATTTTTTACCTGACTGACCATTCGTGCGATCCAGGTAGATGGCAGGTGAATGAATGGTACGGACAAGGTTGATAAATTGTATTGAGCTGCACGATTCTGAAAGTTTCATACAATTCAAGCCGATGGGTTGAGCCGCGTCGTCGACAGTATTTCCATCGCCAAGCCAGAGTACATTTGAGGCTAAAAAATACTCTCATATGCCATCAGACAAGGGGCGTCCATTACTTGATTAAGGCAAACGGCCAAGTTGTCTGCTCGCAGCGCTGGCAAGGTTAGGCAGAGGTCTTTGCGCCGGACTTGTTCGCTAAGGGGATTGAGGAGCGAAACAACCGAAGGCTAGGGGGCTGGGTGAGAAAATCCTGGGCCGATAAGTGGCTGTGTCATCACGCAGGCGTGGCCGTGCGGTGGCTGAATGGCCGAAGAGCCAGTGGCCGGTCGAAGAAGGGGGAAAAGCAACGTTGCGGCGAGACTATGCATGTAGCGGCAGGCGCGAGAAGAAGGCGAGCGTGCCACGTGCAGGATGAGGAGATGGCATCCCCCTCATCCTGCAGATGTCAGCGACTCAATCGTCCAGGGTCAGCACCACCTTGGCCTCCTTGTCGGCCTCCTTGACCTGGCTGTCCAGCACGAACAGCCGCTCCGGCGCGATCCCCTGGCGGTCCACCAGAAACTCCTTGGTGTTCTGGGCACGGCGCATGGCCAGATTGCGCAGAGACTTGGCGGTGATGAGCTGCTGATCCCGCAGCAGGAGAACCGCCTGGGCGCGCAGGGCCGGGCTCTCTTCATCGAGCTTCAGCCGAGCGGCCAGATCCCCGAGATCTTCGTTGAACCGGGCCTCATAAGCTTGTGCCAGCGCCGATTGCATGGCGGGGTCCTGCTCCAGCAGCTCGAGGTCCACCGGGCCGCCGGTGATCTTGGCCAGCACCCGCTCGAGCTTCTGGCGCTGCAGGATGGGGCGCTCCTCGTTGAAGTTGACCTTGCCGCGAATGTTCATGCTGAGCTTGGGCCTGTCCTTGAGGGCCTGCGCCAGTTTGGCCAGTTTCTCCTGCTGGGTGGGGGTGAGATCCGGCTCACCGGGCAGGAAGGGCAGCTCATCGAGATCCTCGCTGCCGCCCGCCAGGGAGGCAAGCAGCGAGAAGGGGGAGGTGACCGCCTTGCGCAGGGTGTTGCCGAGTACGTCCCAGAAAATGTTGCCGAGACTGAAGTCCGGCTGATCCAGATTGCCCTTCACCTTCAGGTTCATCTGGATGACGCCGTTGGCATCGCTCAGCAGGGCGACCGCCAGCCCCAGCGGCAGATCCTTGGCCTGTTCGCTTTTGACCTTTTCCCCCAGCTGCAGCTTCTTGATGGTGATGTCGTTGTCCCCCTCCAGCCGGTTGCCCTGCAACTGGTAGTTGAGCTTCATGGAGAGCTGGCCCTTGTCGATGGCATAGCCGGCGTAGGTACTGGAGTAGGGGGTGAAGGTGGTGAGCTCCAGGTTGTTGAAGGTGACGGCCACGTCCAGCACCGGCTGCTCGATCAGCAGGTTGGTGCCGCCGCGGATGGTCACCGGGGCGTAGCGGTCCACCTTGCCGTTGAAGGCCAGCTCGGAGCGCTGGCCGGGGATGTTGCTGATGTGGCGGCTCTGGCCGCTGAGGGAGGCGATGTCCACCACGAATTCCGGACTCAGACTGCGATCGGCAAAGCGCAGGTTGCCCTGCTCGGTGCGAACCTGGGCAATGCTGACGCGAGGGGCTGGCTCGCTGCTGGCGGACTTGGCCGTGGCGGGTTGCGGCAGCAGCAGTTGCTGCACGTTGGTGACCCTGTCTTCGTTGATCTCGATGCGGGCGAAGGGCTTGCGCAGCAGGATGTCGTCGATCTTCACCTGCTGGCTGATGCCGTCGTAATGCAGGCCGCTCAGCTGCAGCTGCTCAATTTGCAGCAGGCGCTGGTTGTCGGCCCGATCCAGCACGTTGAGCCGTTCGATATCGAGTCCGCCGCTCAGCTCCAGCTTGCTCAATGCCCCCTTGGCATCGGTGGCCAGCGCCAGCTTGGTGCGGCTGGCAAGCTGGCCGTCGCGCACGCTGATGCGCAGCAGATCCTGCAGATAGGGTTGGGCCCAGCTGAGCGGCAGACCCTGTTGCTTGATCTCGCCGTTGAGGCTGAAGGGGGTGAGGGCGAGGTCGCCGTCAAAATCCAGTTTCGCCTGGTTGTTGAACGCCCCGCTCAAGGTGAGCGGGGCGCTCTGTCCGCTCTGACTGCCCAGCGGGCCCAGCGCCAGCGTCAGGGCGGAGAGCTCGCGCAGCAGCAGTTTGCCGCTGCTCGATTCGGTCAGCTTGAGCTGGCCCTGTTCGATGCGGGTTTGTTTGAGGCTCCAGCGCCAGGGTTTGCCCGGCGCCGCCGGTTTGGCAGCTTTGCTGGTGTTGACCGGCGGTTGGGGGAGCAGCAGGGTCGCCAGATCCAGCTGCTGGTTGGCATCGAGCACCGCGCTGATGGCCGGGGCCTTGAGCGCCAGCCGGTCTATCTGCAGCGTCTGCTTGTTGCCGTCGAGTGCGATGCCGGTCAGCGCCAGCTGCTTGAAGCGGGCAAATTCGTCGCCCTGGCGGCGCTGGAGATGCCAGTCATTGAGGGTCAGCTTGCCCTTGGAAAGCTGCCAGCTCAGCCCCTGCTTGCCCTCGGCTATCTGGTAGGCAAGCTCGGCGTTGGCCTCGCCCTTGGGCAGCTTGACGTCGAGATAAGGCGCCCAGAGCGGGGCGAAGGGGGCGAGCGCCAGCTTGCCGAGGCTGATCTTACCCTTGCCGGCGCCGCTCATGATGTCGAGCTCACCGCTGGCTTTGAGCGGGCTCTGCTGGTTGAGGGTGGCGGCGAGCACGAAGGGGTTGGCGCGACCAGGGGCGGTAGAGAAGGTCGGCAGTTGCAGGTCGAGCCCGCTCAGGGTCAGGGTGGGCACCCAGCCGGGGCTGCTCTGCTTGCGGCTGTCCTGATAGGCGATGTGACCCTGCTCTGCCGCCAGTTGGTTGATCTGCACCAGCAGGGGGGCCTCGTTGCTGGTGGTCGGTACATCATCTTGCACGAGCAGGCTGGCCAGCGCCTCGGTCAGATTGAAGCGAACGGTTTTGTCTTGATCCGCCAGCCGCACCAGGTTGACGGTTGGCTTGACGAGGCGTGCCTCGTCGAGGATCAGGGCGCGCTGGCGCCAGCTTTCCCCTAGCAAGGGGGTGAGTTGCAGGCGCTCGAAGGTGACGAGGGGCTGCTGCTGGTCATCGAACAGGGTGGTGGGGCCGATGGCGAGGGAGGGGTGGCGCAGGCCGACGTCGATCTCCCCCAGGCTCAAGTGCAGGCCGTAGTGTTTGGCCAGCCAGGTTGGCAGGTGGCGCTGGGTCAGCGTGGGGGCTTGCCATAACAGAATAAGCAGGGAGAGCAGCAGGGCGGCGCAGAGGTAGAGGGCGTAGCGCAGCAGACGGGCACGCAGAGGCTTGGGCATGAGGGTCTCCAATTGATGCGCATAGGGTAACAAACTTTCAGGGCATGATCATGGTGCCACTTGATGCTGTACGCCGTACTTTGTCCAAAGGCTTGCCAATTGCCCGCTCTCTTTCAGCCGGGCCAGCCACTGTTCCAGCTGCTGTACCGAGATCCCGGCGTCCGGGCTGAGCAAGGCTCGTAGCTCATACTGTTGATCCCACCGGTTGGAGCGCAGCAGCTGGCTTGCCTGCTCGGGGTAATCCTTGTCGAACTGGTTGAGGTAGGAGAGGTTGAGGATGGCCACCTCGCCGCGCCCCTTGAACAGTCCCTGCAGGGCGCTGATGTTGTCCTTGACCAGGGTGATATTGAAGCGCAGCTTCAGGGTGCTGGCGGTGGCGTCGAAATCGGCGATACCGTAGTGATAGCCACTGACCCCGATCAGCTGGCGCTGGGCCAGGTTGTCAAAGAAGGATTGATCCCGCCCCGGTGCCTTGAGGGCGACGTAGCGCTCGCCCCCCAGCAGCAGTGGACGGCTGATGCGCACCTGATCGGCATTCCAGTCCCAGCGGATATCCTCGAACAGCATCAGCGAGAAGCGGCCGAGGGCCAGCGCCTTGTAGCGGTGGGGGGCAGAGGTGGGCACGAACACGAAGTGCACATCCTGCTGGATGTCGTTGAGCAGGGCAATGAGATCCAGAGTCAGCCCGCGATAGCGGCCGCTGTCGTCTTTTACGACGAAGGGGGCATAGGGATAGCCACCGACCCGGATCAGCGGGTGGCCCCATGCCGTACAGCAGAGCAGCAGCAACAACCAGCACCAGCGTTTCATGGGGTCTCCCAGGAGGCAGAGATGATCCCAGATTCGGTTAATCTGCGCTGGTTTTCAAGCTGTTAAGGGAATTAACACAGCGCTGCTCGGCCGCCTCCAGCTCGGCCATCACCATCTGGATGTCCTCCAGCTGCTGGCGCAGGGAGTGACGCTTGGCCTCGATGAGCTGGATCATGGAGTTGAGCTGGGTCTTGCTGGAGCGGTCGGTGTCATACATGTCGAACAGCTCGCGGATCTCCGCCAGGCTGAAGCCGAGGCGTTTGCCACGCAGGGTCAGCTTGAGCCGGATCTTGTCCTTGTGGCTGTAGATGCGGGTCTGTCCCTCCCGGGTCGGGGTGATGAGCCCCTCGTCCTCGTAGTAGCGGATGGTGCGCGGCGTGATGTCGAACTCGTGGGCCAGCTCGGAGATGCTGTAGGTCACCTCCTTGCCGGCGAGCCCGTGGGCGAGGGTATTGGACATGGCAGGGCTCCTTATTGCGGGGATGGCTGGCACAGCCGGGTGCGCAGCCGCTCGGCATTGGCGTGCAGGGCCCGGCCGACCCGCGAGCCGTTGGGGCGGCCGAGCCGCTCGCTCACCCACTGGCCGGTGGCGGCCAGCTGGTCGAGATCGACGCCGGTGCTCATGCCAAGGCCGTGCAGCAGGTAGACCACCTCCTCCGAGGCGACGTTGCCGGAGGCGCCGGGGGCATAGGGGCAGCCGCCGAGCCCGGCCACTGAGCTGTCGATGGTGCGGATGCCGCGCTCCAGCGCCGGCAGCAGATTGGCCAGCCCCTGGCCATAGGTGTCGTGAAAATGGACCGCGAGCCGGCCAGCCGGGATCTCGTGCAGCACCGCATCCAGCATGGGGGCCACGGTGCCCGGGGTGCCGACGCCGATGGTGTCGCCGAGGGATATCTCGTGGCAGCCCAGATCCAGCAGCCGCTCGGCCATGGCGGCGACCCGCTTGGGCCGGGTCGGACCATCGAACGGGCAGGCAATGACGGTGGAGAGGTAGCCGCGCACCTTGATGCCGAGGCTGCGCGCCTCCTGCACCAGCGGGGCGAAGCGCACCAGCGACTCCTCCACGCTGATGCCGATGTTGGCCCGGGTAAAGCCGTCGGAGCAGGCGGTGAAGAGGCCTATCTCGTCGGCGCGGGCGGCAATGGCGGCCTGCAGACCCTGCAGATTGGGCACCAGGGCGCCATAGCGGGTCGGCCCCCTGCGCGGCAGGGCGTTGAACAGCTCGGCGGAATCCGCCATCTGCGGCACCTTCCTGGGTGACACGAAGGCGCCCACCTCGATGCGCTGCAACCCGCTCTCGGCCAGGCGGGCGATGAGCTCCAGCCGCTGCACCAGCGAGAGGGTCGCGGCCTCATTTTGCAGGCCGTCCCGCGGCCCCATCTCCACCAGGCTGACCTTGTCGTCCCGGCTCTCCTGTGCTCGGCTCATGAGCGCTCCTCCTGAGTGGTATGCTGCTCGGCAAAGCGCACCAGCAGGGCGCCCTGACTCACCTGTTCGCCCTGGCGGCACTGCAGCGCCTCTATCACCCCATCCCGGTCGGCCTTGAGGACGTGCTCCATCTTCATCGCTTCCAGCACCAGCAGGGGCTGCCCCTTGCTGACCGGCTGGCCGGCCTCGACCTGCAATGCCACGACGATGCCGTGCATGGGGGCCAGGATGCCGGGGGCGTCGCCTGCCTCATGATCATGGTGCAGCTGATGGTGCTGATCATCGGCCGAGAAGCGGATGCGCCTGCCCGCCAGGTGCAGCAGATAGTCGCCCTCGTCGAGGGCGTGCAGCGGGTAGCGCTGCCAGCTGCCGGCCTGCTGCAGGCGGATCTGATCCGCCCCGAGCTCGAACGGGATCTGCTCGCCCTGCCAGAGCAGGCTGCCGGCCCGTTCGGTGAGAGTCAGCACGCGGGCCTCCTCGCCGATGCGCACCGCTGCGCTAAAGCTGCGGGTGGGGCCCAGCCGAAAGCCTGCGGCCTGCTGCCAGGGGGAGGCGCCGTGCTCGCGAGTGGCGAGCCAGAGCGCGGCGAGCGGCCAGGCGAGCGCCGGGACGGGCAGGGTATCGGTGGGAATGGGCCACTGGGTATGGTGGCCCATGGCCAGCACCTCTGGCTCTTCGCACAGGCGCAGCAAGAGCGGGCCGTTGTGCATCAGGGGGCCGAGCTCCAGTGCCGCCAGCGCGTCGGCCAGGCTGGCAAAGGCCTCGCTGCGGCTCGGTGCGTGGACGATCAGCTTGGCGATCATGGGGTCGTAATAGGGGCTCACCGCATCGCCGGCGCCGACGCCGGTGTCGATGCGCACGCCATCCGGCCAGTGGAGCCAATTGATGGGGCCGCTGGCGGGCAGAAAACCGGCGGCCACGTCCTCGGCGTAGAGACGGGCTTCCACCGCGTGGCCGCGCAGCACCACCTCATCCTGGGTGAGCGGCAGCGGCTTGCCTTCGGCCACAGCCAGCTGCCAGGCCACCAGATCCTGGCCGGTGACGGCCTCGGTGACCGGGTGCTCCACCTGCAGCCGGGTGTTCATCTCCATGAAGAAGAACTCCTCCCCGCACAGCAGAAACTCGATGGTGCCAGCCCCCTGATAGTGGATGGCTTTGGCAGCGGTGACGGCGGCCTCGCCCATGGTACGGCGCAGCGCCGGTGCGATGTGGGGGGCGGGAGCCTCCTCGATCACCTTCTGATGGCGGCGCTGCAACGAGCAGTCCCGGTCCCCCAGATAGATGGCGTTGCCAAGGGTATCGGCAAACACCTGCACCTCCACGTGGCGGGCACGGGCGAGATAGCGCTCCAGCAGTACGTGGTCGTCACCGAAGGCGGCGCTAGCCTCCCGCTTGACCGCCGCCAGGGCGTCGTCAAAGTCGGCGAGCTGATCGACCCGGCGCATCCCCTTGCCACCGCCGCCACTGGCCGCCTTGATAAGGAGCGGAAAGCCCACCTGGCTCGCCTGATCGCGCAAAAAGTCGGGGTGTTGATCCGCACCGTGATAACCGGGCAGCACCGGCACGCCGGCTGCCTGCATCAGCGCCTTGGCGCCCGACTTGTCGCCCATGGCGAGGATGGCGGCGCCGCTTGGGCCGATGAAGCGCACGCCCCGCTGCTCGCAGGCGGTGGCAAAGTCGCTGTTTTCGGACAGAAAACCGTAGCCCGGGTGGATGGCGTCGGCGTTGGCCTGTTGGGCGATGCGCAGTACCTTGCCGGTGTCGAGGTAGCTCTCCCGGGCGGGGGCCGGCCCCAGATGCCAGGCTTCGTCGGCTTCCCGCACATGCATGGCGCGGGCGTCGGCGTCCGAGTAGAGGGCGATGGTGTGAATGCCGAGGCGCCGGGCTGTCTTGATGATGCGCACGGCGATTTCGCCGCGGTTGGCGATCAGCAGGCGCTTGATGGAGTGGTATTGAGTCATGCTTCGTCCTTGAAACGGGGGCGCCAGGCGGGGGGGCGTTTGTCGAAGAAGGCCTGCATCCCCTCCTGGGCTTCGAGACCGACCCGTACCCGGGCGATGGTCTCGACGGTTTTCTCTTCGTGCAGGTTGGCGCCATGGCTCTCGAGGGCGGCCAGCAGCCGCTTGGTCTCTTTCATCGCTTCTGGCCCGTTGCGGCACAGGCGCAGAGCCTGCGCGCGTCCTTCGGCCAGCAGCTGATCCGGCGGGCAGCGTCGGTGCGCCACATTGAGCCGGCAGGCAGTGACCGCATCGAACGGTTCGGCGCAGAGCATCAGGGCCCGGGCCTGGCGCATCCCCATGGCGCGCACCACGTAGGGGCTGATCACCGCGGGCACCAGCCCGAGGCTCACCTCGGAGAGGCAGAAGCGGGCGTCATCGGCGGCCAGCACCAGATCGCAGGCGCAGATGAGGCCCAGCGCTCCGCCGTAGGCGGCGCCCTGCACCAGCGCCACCGTGGGGAAGGGGAGCTCGTCCAGGGTTTGCATCAGCCGCGCCAGCACCCGGGCGTCTTCCCGGTTGTGCTCGAAATCGGCATGGGCCAGGTTGCGCATCCAGTTGAGGTCGGCGCCGGCGCAAAAATGCTTGCCTTCGGCCCGCAGCAGCAAGGCGTGGGGGCGATCGGCGAGGGCCTGGCCGTGGGTGTGGGCCAGCTCGTCGAGGCAGTCGAGCAGCCCCAGCATGAGGTCGGCGTCAAAGGCGTTGTGGCGGGCCGGGCGGTCGAGCACCAGCTCGGCCAGCGGGCCGTGTCGCTCCAGCCGAAAACCGGGCTGGAGAGCGTGACTGAGTGGATCGGACATGTGAACTCCTTACATCCGGAAGATGCCGTACTGTTCTGGGCCGGTCTCGGCCCCCTGACAGGCCGCCAGCGCCAGCGCCAGCACGGTGCGACTCTGGGCCGGGTCGATGACGCCGTCATCCCACAGGCGAGCGCTGGCGTAGTAGGGGTGACCCTGACGCTCATACTGCTCGATCACCGGGGCACGGATAGCGGTTGCCTCCTGCTCGCTCAGGCTCTTGCCCTCGGCCGTCAGCTTGTCTCGGCGCACCTGCACCAGCACCCCGGCCGCCTGCTCGCCGCCCATGACGGAGATGCGGCTGTTGGGCCAGCTGAACAGAAAATCGGGGTCGTAGGCGCGCCCGCACATGCCGTAGTTGCCGGCACCGAAGCTGCCGCCGACGATCAGGGTGATCTTGGGTACCCGGCTGCAGGCCACGGCGGTGACCAGCTTGGCGCCGTGCTTGGCGATCCCTTCGCGCTCAGCTTGGCTTCCCACCATAAAGCCGGTGATGTTCTGCAAAAAGATCAGCGGGATGGCGCGCCGGTTGCAAAGCTGGATGAAGTGGGCCCCCTTCTGGGCGCTGTCGCTGTGCAGCACGCCATTGTTGGCGAGGATCCCCACCGGCATGCCGCAGATCCGGGCAAAGCCGGTCACCAGAGTGGTGCCGAACAGCGCCTTGAATTCGTCAAAATCCGAACCATCTACCAGCCGGGCGATCAGCTCCCGTGCGTCATAGGGGCGCTTGAGGCTGGTGCCCACCAGGCCGTAAAGATCCTCGATGGGATAGCAGGGGGGCTCATAGCCGGGGCTGGTCTCTACCGGTTCGCTCCTCAGGTGGGTCACCAGGGTGCGGGCGAGGGCCAGGGCGTGGCCATCGTCGCGGGCCATGTGATCAGCAACCCCGGAGTGGGCGCAGTGCACCTCGGCGCCGCCCAGCGCCTCGGCGCTGATCTCCTCGCCGGTGGCAGCCTTGACCAGCGGCGGCCCCGCCAGAAAGATGGTGGCCTGCTCCCTGACCATGATCGACTCGTCCGCCATGGCGGGCACGTAGGCGCCGCCGGCGGTGCAGAGCCCCATCACCACCGCCAGCTGGGGGATGTTCTGGGCCGACATGCGAGCCTGGTTGTAGAAGATGCGGCCAAAGTGATCCCGGTCGGGGAACACCTCGTCCTGCATCGGCAAAAAGGCACCGCCGGAATCCACCAGATAGAGGCAGGGGAGGCGCAGCCGCTCGGCGATGGCCTGGGCGCGCAGGTGCTTTTTCACCGTGAGCGGGTAGTAGGTGCCACCCTTCACGGTGGCGTCGTTCACCACCAGCATGCACAGGCGCCCAGAGACCCGGCCGATGCCGGTGATGATGCCGGCGGCGGGCACCGGCTCGTCATAGACCTGCCAGCCGGCCAGCGCCGACAGTTCGAGAAAGGGGGAACCCGGGTCCAGCAACTGGTTGATGCGCTCGCGGGGCAGCAGCTTGCCACGGGCCTGATGGCGGGCGTTGTTGGCAGCGCCGCCGCCCAAGGCTATCTCCTCCAGGCGGGCATTGAGATCGTCGACCAGGGCCTGCATGGCGGCCCGATTGGCCTCATAGTCGGGACTGGCAGTGTCGAGGCGGGAGTGGATCCTGCTCATGCGTTATCCCCCATCAGCTCGCGGCCGATGAGCCAGCGGCGGATCTCCGAGGTGCCGGCGCCTATCTCGTAGAGCTTGGCGTCCCGCAGCAGGCGGCCGGTGGGGTATTCGTTGATGTAGCCGTTACCGCCGAGCAGCTGGATGGCATCAAGCGCCATCTGGGTGGCATTTTCGGCGGCAAACAGGATGGCGGCGGCGCAATCCTTGCGGCTGGTGCGGCCCTGATCACAGGCGCTCGCCACCGAGTAGACCAGTGCCCGGCTGCTGGCGAGGCGGGTATACATATCGGCAAGCTTGCCTTGCACCAGCTGGAACTCGCCGATGGGCTGGCCGAACTGCTTGCGCTCGCGCACATAGGGCAGCACCACGTCCATGCAGGCCTGCATGATGCCAAGGGGGCCCGCCGCCAGCACCACCCGCTCGTAATCCAGCCCGCTCATCAATACCTTGACGCCGCCGTGCAGGGGGCCCAGCAGGTTCTCCTGCGGCACCCGGCAGTTATCGAATACCAGCTCGCAGGTACTGGAGCCGCGCATGCCGAGCTTGTCGAGTTTCTGGGCTGTGGAGAAACCGGGGGTCCCCGCCTCGACGATAAAGGCGGAAATCCCTTTGGGACCGGCAGCGGGATCGGTCTTGGCATAGATGACGAAGGTGTCTGCATCGGGCCCGTTGGTGATCCACATCTTGTTGCCGTTCAGCACGAAGTGATCCCCCTCACGCACGGCAGTCAGGCGCATGCTCACCACGTCGGAGCCGGCGCCCGGCTCGCTCATGGCGAGCGCCCCCACATGCTCACCGCTCACCAGCGGGGGCAGGTAGCGCGCTTTTTGCTCCGCCGTGCCGTGGCGGTGGATCTGGTTGATGCAGAGGTTGGAGTGGGCGCCGTAGGAGAGACCGACCGAGGCGCTGGCGCGGCTCACCTGCTCCATCACCAGCACGTGGGCCAGATAGCCGAGGTTCACCCCGTCATACTCCTCCGCCACCGTGATGCCGTGCAGCCCCAGCTCACCCATGCGGGGCCAGAGATCGCGGGGGAAGGCGTTGCTTTGATCAATCTCGCTGGCGCGCGGCGCGATCACTTTCTGGCAGAAGGCCTCGACCTGCTCGGTCAGGGCGCACAGGGTCTCGTCCATCACTGCATGCATCCTTACTTTCCTCATATGAAGGGGGTGACAGCTTGGCGGCCGAGCTGAAACAGGGGGCCAAACTGGTCAGTCCATTTGTGATTTAAGTTTACGTTAGCGTAAACGTAAATTGATTGTTAGTCTAAGGTAAATTTGTTGCGCCATGACGGCAAGGGCGATTGCCCGGTCGTGATGGCCCCCGTCACAGGAGTGCCCATGGTCCGTCCGCAAACGGCCCATGATGTGCCAGCAAGGAGAGAGTGCCCATGAACAACCATCAGACCCGGTTCGGCGACGTGCCGCTGCACATCGGCGGGGAGGCGTATCCTTCCGCGAGCGAGCAGTGGATCGAGGTGACCGATCCGGCGGATCAGAGCCTGCTGGCGCGGGTGCCGAAGGCCACCTCGGCGGAAATTGAACTGGCGGTGCGCACCGCTCACGACGCCTATCTGCTGTGGCGAGAGGTGCCGGCCTCCGAGCGAGCCCGGGTGATGTTCAACTACCAGCATCTCTTAAAGACGCATCACGACGAGCTGGCGGCCCTGCTGGCCCAGGAGACCGGCAAGAATCTGGCGGATGCCAAGGGGGATGTGTGGCGCGGCATCGAGGTGGTGGAGCAGGCCTGCGCCATCGCGAGCCAAACCCTGGGGGAGACCATGGGCAACGTGGCGCGGCGGGTCGACGGCCACTCCTGGGTGCAGCCGCTCGGGGTCTGCCTTGGCATCACTCCCTTCAACTTTCCGGCCATGATCCCGCTCTGGATGTTCCCGCTGGCGGTGGCCTGCGGCAACGGCTTCGTGCTCAAGCCCTCCGAGCAGGATCCGCTCACCCCCATGCGCCTGGTCGAACTGTTTGCCGAGGCGGGGGCCCCCAAGGGCATTCTGTCGGTGGTGCACGGCGGCGCCGAGCAGGTGGATGCGCTGCTGGCCCATCCCGACATCAAGGCGGTCAGTTTCGTCGGCTCGGCCCGGGTTGGCGGCCACGTCTATCGCAGCGCCACGTCGCAGCTCAAGCGGGCCCAGTGCTTTGTCGGTGCCAAGAACCACATGGTGATCATGCCGGATGCCAACAAGGCGCAGGTGCTGAGCAATCTGGTGGGGGCCGGGGTCGGCGCCGCCGGTCAGCGCTGCATGGCCATCAGCGTGGCGGTGTTCGTGGGCAGTGCCCGGGAGTGGATCCCCGAGCTCGCCGCCGAGTTCGCCAAGGTGAAGCCCGGCGTCTGGCACGATCCAGAGGCCGCCTATGGCCCGCTTATCAGCCCGGAGGCCAAAGTCAGGGTGGAGGGGCTCATCGAGGCGGGGATCGCCGAGGGGGCCGAGTGCCTGCTGGACGGCCGTTTTTGCGACGTGGCCGGCTACCCGGTGGGCAACTGGGTGGGGCCGACCCTGTTTCGCGGCGTGAGCCCAGAGATGCGCATCTACAAGGAGGAGATCTTCGGGCCCGTGCTGGCCTGTCTCGAGGTGGCGAGCCTCGATGAGGCGCTCGCCCTCATCAACGACAACCCCTACGGCAACGGCACCTCCATCTTCACCGGTTGCGGTGCTGCTGCCCGCAAGTTTCGTCACGAGGTGGCGGTGGGCCAGGTGGGGATCAACGTGCCCATCCCGGTGCCGCTGCCGTTTTTCTCCTTCACCGGCTGGCGCGGCTCCTTCTACGGGGATCTGCACGCCTACGGCAAGCAGGCGGTGCGTTTTTACACCGAGACCAAGACGGTCACCGAACGCTGGTTCGACGAAGACATCCCCAGCGGTCCCAACATGACGATTCAGCTGCGCTGATGGCAGGTTGCCCAGGCGCACCCACTGACAGAAACGGATCGAACAAGTACAAGGAAGCGAACAAGATGGATTTTACGTTGACCCCGGATCAGCAGGCCTATGTGGAGGCCGCCAGTGCCTTCGCCGAGGAGGCGCTCAAGCCCCACGCCGCGCGCTGGGACAAGGAACATGAATTTCCCATCCCTACCATCAAGCAGGCGGCGGCACTCGGCTTTTGCGGCCTCTACACCCCGGAGCAGTATGGCGGCCTCGGCCTGCCGAGGCTCGATGCCAGCCTCATCTTCGAGCGCCTCGCCATGGGCTGCACCTCCACTACCGCCTATCTGACCATCCACAACATGGTGAGCTGGATGCTGGGCAGCTGGCTGCCTTCCGAGGTGGCCGAGGAGTGGGTACCAAGGCTCGCCAGCGGCGAACTACTGGGCTCCTACTGCCTCACTGAGCCGGGCGCAGGATCCGATGCCGCGGCCCTCAAGACCCGCGCCGTGCGTGACGGCGAGGATTACCTTCTCGATGGCAGCAAGGTGTTCATCTCGGGCGCCGGCAGCACCGACGTGCTGGTGGTGATGGCCCGCACCGGTGGCGAGGGGGCGAAGGGGATCTCCGCCTTCATGGTACCGGCCCAGACCCCCGGCGTGAGTTATGGCAAGGCGGAGGAGAAGATGGGTTGGAACAGCCAGCCGACCCGGGAGGTGAACTTCAGTGCTGTGCGCATTCCCGCCCGTTACCGGCTGGGGCAGGAGGGGGAAGGGTTCAAGTTCGCCATGCAGGCGCTCGATGGCGGGCGCATCAACATCGCTACCTGTTCTGTGGGCACCGCCCAGCAGGCCCTCGACGATGCCCTGGCCCATGTGCAGCAGCGCCAGCAATTTGGCCACCCGATCAGCGAATTCCAGAGCGTGCAGTTCCGCCTGGCCGACATGGCCACCGAACTGGCGGCCGCCCGGCTGCTGGTGCGTCAGGCCGCCGCCAGGCTCGATGCCGGGGCACCGGACAAGAGCGCCTGGTGCGCCATGGCCAAGCGTTTTGCCACCGACGTGGGGCACCGCGTCTGCGACGACGCCCTGCAACTCTTTGGCGGCTATGGTTATATCCGCGAGTACCCGCTCGAGCGCTACCTGCGCGATACCCGGGTCCACCGCATTCTGGAAGGGACGAATGAAGTGATGCGGCTCATCATCGCCCGCCGTCTGCTGGCCGAACCCGGGCTGGCGCTGGAGTAGCGGGAGGGCCGCCGTGCCCGTTGCCCGCCCTGACGCCGCGGCTGGCGTGACTCGTCGTCAGGCTTTGTGAGCCAGCCGCAGGTCGGCTCCATTCAACCCTGTCATCATGGGGCAGGTTTTTTGACAAGGACAACGCAATGACAAGGATCAGGCTCGAATATCACGGTCACGTGGCCTACATCACCCTCGACCATCCTCCCGCCAACACCTGGACCCTCGCCAGCCTGCAGGCCTTCTTGCAGATGATGGTGGAGCTCGACGGCCGCCCCGACGTGGTGGCGCTGGTGATCCGCGGGGCCGGGGACAAATTCTTCTGCGCCGGTGCCGATCTCAACATGTTTGCCGACGGCAACCTGGAGCACGCCCGCGAAGTGGCCGAGGCCTTTGGCCGCGCCTTCGAGGCACTGGCCCGCTTTCATGGTGTCAGCATCGCCGCCATCAACGGCTACGCCATGGGCGGGGGCCTCGAGGTAGCGCTGGCCTGCGACATCCGCATCGCCGAGCAGCAGGCCAAGCTGGGCCTGCCGGAGGCCTCGGTGGGCTTGCTGCCCTGCGCCGGCGGCACCCAGCGCCTCACCGAACTGGTGGGGCCGGGCTGGGCCAAGCGGATGATCCTCTGCGGCGAGAAGGTGAGCGCCACCCTGGCCTACGAGATGGGGCTGGTGGAGGAGGTGGTGAAGGAGGGCCATGCCTGGGAGGCGGCGCACCAGATGGCCCAGCTGGTGGAGCGCCAGAGCCCGAGCGCCCTGCGCGCCTGCAAGCAGCTCATCAACCAGGGGCGCAGCGGCCATCGGGACGCGGCACTGCCGCTCGAGCGCAGCCTGTTTCTCACCCTGTTTGACGATGCCAACCAGCGCGAAGGGGTGGCCGCCTTCCTCGAGAAGCGAGCCCCGCGCTGGCACTACGACCAATCCAAGTCGGTGAAGAGTGAGGGAGTGAAGGATGAATGAGGTAATGATGGCGGCCCGCCATGTCGCAGGGGCTGATACCCGGTCTGCGGGGGCTCGCCATGAGTGAGCCTGTGCGCATCGAGACCCACCCCACGGCGGATGGTGGCCAGATCGGCATACTGACCCTAGACAGCCCCGCCTCCCTCAACGCCCTGAGCCTTGAGATGATCCAGTTGTTGCAGGCGGCGCTGACCCGCTGGGAGCAGGATCCGGCCATCGTCTGCGTGCTGCTGCAGGGGGCCGGCGAGAAGGCGTTTTGCGCCGGTGGCGACATCCGCTCCTTCTACTACCGCAAACAGGAGGTGAGCGAGTCGGCACTGTTTGGCTATGCCCGCGACTTCTTCGAGCAGGAGTACCGGCTCGATCACCATATCCATCGCTACAGCAAGCCCCTCATCTGCGTGGCGGACGGCATCTGCATGGGCGGCGGCATCGGCCTCTTTGCCGGTGCCGGGTTCAGGGTGGTGACTGAAAAGAGCCTGTTCGCCATGCCGGAGGTGACCATCGGCCTCTACCCCGATGTGGGGGCCAGCTGGTTTTTGAGCCGCATGCCGGGGCGGCTCGGGCTCTGGCTCGGCCTCACCGGAGCCCGCTTCAACGGGGCGGACGCCATCGGCCTGGGTCTGGCGGATCACGCCATGGCGAGCCGCGAGCGGGTGGAGCTGCCGGCGCGCCTCGCCGCCCTCGACTGGTCTGACTCTGCCGATACTGGCGAGCAGATTGAGGGGCTGCTGGCCGGTTTGCAGCGATCCCTTGGCCAGACGCTGCCGGCCCCCGTGCTCTTGCCCCACCAGGAGCGCATCGATGCGCTGTTGGCCGGCCGCTCCCTGCAAGGGGTGTTGGCACGCCTCGCGGGCACCGAGCTGGACGAACCGGCGCTGGCCCTGGCGCGGGAGACCTGCCAGAGCGGCAGCCCCATCAGCCGCGCCATCCTCTGGCGTCAGTTCTGGCAGGCTCGGCGCCAGTCGCTGGCCGAGGTGTTTGCCGACGAGCTGGCCCTCTCGGTCAACTGCGTGCTCAAAGGGGATTTCGTGGAAGGGGTGCGGGCCCTGCTCATCGACAAGGACAAATCACCCCGCTGGCAGGCCCCGCAGGCGGGCGAGGCCTGGCTGGATGACTTCTATCGTTGGCCCGAGGGGAACAACCCCCTGCGTCCCTGCTGACGGGCGATCACACACAAGGAACAGACCATGACAAGGATTGGATTTATCGGGCTTGGCAACATGGGGGGCCCCATGGCCGCCAACCTGGCCAGGGCGGGGCACACGGTACAGGTGTTTGATCTGGTGGCCGAGAGCCTGACCCGCGCCATCGAGGCCGGCTGCATCGCCGCCGGCGATGCCCGCGAGGCGGTGAGCGGCTGCGAGCTGGTGATCAGCATGCTGCCGGCGGGCGAGCATGTGCGCAGCCTCTGGCTGGGTGAGAGTGCCGGTGAGCGGGGCGGGCAGGATCTGCTGGCAGCCCTGCCGCTTGGCGCCCTGGTCATCGACTGCTCCACCATCGACGTGGCCTCGGCCCGTCAGGTGGGGGCGGCGGCGCAGGCGCGCGGCATCCGTTTTCTCGATGCCCCTGTTTCGGGGGGGGTGGCCGGCGCGGCGGCGGGCACGCTCACCTTCATCGTCGGTGGCGAACAAGCGGATTTTGAGGCGGCCAAACCCGTGCTCGCCTGCATGGGGCAGAACCTGTTTCACGCCGGGGCGCTCGGCGCTGGCCAGATCGCCAAGATGTGCAACAACATGCTGCTCGCCATCCACATGGCGGGCACTGCGGAAGCGCTGGCGCTCGGGGTCAAGGAGGGGCTGGATCCGGGCGTGCTCTCCACCATCATGGGCAAGAGCTCGGGCAACAACTGGAGTCTCGAGCGCTACAACCCCTGGCCCGGGGTGATGGAAAACGTACCGGCGTCGCGCAACTATCAGGGGGGCTTCATGACCCGGTTGATGGTCAAAGACTTAGGATTGGCCATGGCCCTGGCCGAGCATGCCCACAGCGCCGTGCCGATGGGGGCCCTGGCCCGCAACCTCTTCAACCTGCACGCCAGCAAGGGGCAGGGGAACAAGGATTTCTCCAGCATTCTCGAACTCTATCGGGACAAGACAGCGCCGGATTAAGGGCCGCTATCTACCTTTTTACCCGATAGTCTTTGACTCGACAGTCACCGGCCATCTCACCAGGAGCATTTATGGATATCACACAGAAAGTTATCGCCATCACGGGGGCGGGCAGGGGGCTGGGCCGCGCCATCGCCCTGAGTCTGGCGGAGCAGGGGGCGCAACTTGCGCTCATCGACGTCAACCGCACCGATCTGGAGGTGACCGAGGCGGAAGTGCGCAGCCGTGACGGCCAGTGCGCCCTATTCGTCTGCAACGTGGCGAGCGAGCCGGAGGTCGAGGCGACCTTTGCCGCCATCAAGGGACAGTTCGGTGCCCTGCACGGCCTCATCAACTGTGCCGGCATTCTGCGCGACGGCATGCTGATCAAGGTGAAGGAGGGGGTGCTGACGGAGAAGATGAGCCTGGCCCAGTGGCAGAGCGTCATCGACGTCAACCTCACCGGCTCCTTCCTGTGCGGGCGCGAGGGGGCGGCGTTGATGGCCACCGGCGGGGAGGGGGGCGTCATCATCAACATCTCCTCCATCGCCCGCGCCGGCAACATCGGCCAGAGCAACTATGCCGCCAGCAAGGCGGGGGTGGCCTCGCTGGTGGTCACCTGGGGGAAGGAGCTGGCTCGCCACGGCATCCGGGTGATGGGTATTGCTCCCGGGGTGTTTGCCACCGACATGACGGCGGCGATGAAGCCGGAGGCGATGGCCCGCATGCAGCAGGCCATCCCGGTGGGCACCCTCGGGCAGGCGGCGCAGCTGGCCCAGACGGTGCATTTTATTCTCGCCAATGACTATCTGTCGGGGCGGATGATCGAGCTGGACGGCGGCTTGCGCCTCTGAATATCGGCGCTCTTTTGCAGATGCCCCTGGCCCTCGGCGCAGGGGCATTTTTATTGAAACGTTTGTCAGCAACCGGGTTTGTCGACCTCGGCCGCAAGCTGCATTCTCATGCAGGTCTGATCCGTAAAAACGGGGCTCAGGTCATGGAAAAATGTGAAATATCAACGGGTCTTTCTTAATTTGAACCAGCTCACAGGCCCCCGGGGTCAGTGCTGTAAAATTGCGCGCGGTCAAGACGGTGCATGATTGACGGTACGAGGGATTGCGGTCGGAATAGTCATGCAATATAGTTGCCGCCTTTTTCACGGGGTACGGATTTCTAGCCCCTCCCATATTGCGCGCAGTATGAATACGGACGCTCTGCCGCCGCCTAATTAAACAGGATTGAGATGGACAAGAAACTGGGGCTTGGTGCCCTCATCTCGCTGGTGATCGGCTCCATGGTCGGTGCCGGAGTCTTCAGTCTGCCGCAAAACATTGCCGCTCATGCCAGTGCCGGGGCCGTCGCGCTGGGATGGGCCATCACCGGTATCGGCATGATCTGCCTCGCACTGGTGTATCAGAACCTCTCCATGCGTCGCCCGGATCTCGATGGTGGCATCTTCAGCTATGCCAAGGCCGGTTTCGGCGATTTCATCGGCTTCAACGCCGCCTGGGGCTACTGGCTCTGTCAGTTGCTGGCCAACGTCTCCTACGCCATCGTGGTGTTCAGTGCGCTGAGCTACTTCTTCGACACGCCGGACAAGGTCATCTTCGGTGACGGCAACACGCCGGTGGCCATCACCTTGGCGTCCATCCTGATCTGGTCGGTGCACGCCCTGGTGCTGCGCGGCATTCAGGTGGCGGCGCTGGTGAACATCGTCACCACCATCGCCAAGATGGTGCCGCTCATCGTGTTCTGCGTGGCCATCCTGCTCGCCTTCAACATGGAGACCTTCACCCTGGATATCTGGGGTCAGGGCACCCCTGAACTGGGTTCGGTGATGGATCAGGTCAAGTCCACCATGAAGGTGACGCTCTGGGTCTTCATCGGCATCGAGGGGGCCGTGGTGGTCTCCGCCCGTGCCCGTCATCGCAAGGATGTAGGCCGTGCCACCGTGCTGGCGCTGCTGGGGGCCCTGGCGCTCTACGTGATGGTGACCCTGTTCTCGCTGGGGGTCATGAACCAGCCGCAACTGGCGGCCCTCAAGAATCCCTCCACCGCCATGATCCTGGAGGCCGTGGTTGGCCCCTGGGGCGCCTGGCTCATCAACATCGGCCTGGTGATCTCGGTGATGGGGGCCCTGCTGAGCTGGACCGTGCTGGCGGCGGAAGTGCCCTACATCGCGGGCAAGACCGGCGTGTTCCCCGGCTGGTTTGCCAAGGAGAACAAGAACGGCTCGCCGCAGGTGTCGCTCTGGTGCTCCACCTGCCTGGTGCAGACCTTCCTCATCATCATCTACTTCCAGAGCAGCACCTATCTGGCGCTGGTCAACATCGCCACCTCGGCGGCGCTGGTGCCCTACGTCTTCTCCGGTGCCTACGGGCTGAAGCTGGCGCTGAAAGGGGAGACCTACGCAGGCCAGCCCCATCAGCGCAAGCGCGACCTGCTCCTGGCGCTGGTGGCCACCGGCTACGGCTGCTGGCTGGTCTATGCCGCCGGGGTCGAGTACCTGCTGCTGGTGGCGCTGCTCTACAGCCCCGGCATCTTCATCTACTGGAAGGCGCGCCAGCACCACGGGCTGCGCGGCCTCAACCGGCTGGAGCAGGGGATGACGGCGGCCCTGCTCGGTTGCGCGGTGCTGGCCTTCTACAAGGTGATGGACGGTACCATTCCCTTGAGTTAACCGGCACAATAAAGAGATGGCCCAAGGGCCATCTCTTTTTTTATGTGCAGCGCACTCTTTGCTCGCTGCACCGCCTCGGAAGGAATTTTTATGCTGTTTATGGGTTATCTGCTGCTGGGGGCGTTCGCCGGCATGCTGGCGGGATTGTTCGGCATCGGCGGCGGTCTCATCATCGTCCCCGTGCTGGTGCTGAGCTTTCACGCCCAGGGCGTTGCGCCCGACATCATTACCCATCTGGCACTAGGTACCTCGCTGCCCACCATGATCTTCACCGGCTTCAGCTCGCTGCGTGCCCACCAGGAGGCCGGTGCGGTCGACTGGGTGATGATCCGCCGGCTCGGCGCCGGCATGCTGGTCGGGGCCTGGCTCGGCGGAATGACCGCCAACCTGCTCAGCGCCAGCACCCTCAACATCATCATCGGCTGCTTCGCCTGGACCATGGCGTTGCAGATGGGGCTCAACCTCAAGCCCAAGGCGGAGCGTCATCTGCCGGGGGCGCTCGGCACCGGCATCGCCGGCACCGTCATCGGCTGGATGTCGGCCTTGTTCGGCATCGGTGGCGGCTCGCTGACCGTGCCTTATCTGAGCTGGAACAGCGTGCCGATGCGCAACGCCGTGGCAGCCTCCGCCGCCTGCAGCATGCCCATCGCCCTGGCGGGCAGCCTCAGCTACCTCTACGCCGGCTGGAACAATCCAGACCTGCCAGAGTGGAGCCTGGGGTTCATCTACCTGCCGGCGCTGCTCGGCATCGTGCTCACCAGTACCCAGTTTGCCCGGGTGGGGGCCAAGCTGGCGCACCGGCTCTCTCCCCAGCGGCTCAAGCAGGCATTCGCCCTGCTGATGCTGCTGGTGGGCGCCAAATTCATGCTGTTTAGCTGAACCCTTGGCCAGATTGTTGAAAAATAAGGCGAACAGCATGAGCGAGGGCAGAAAGCCGTTGCATTGAGAGGCCAGTTTGCCTATTCTCCTCGCCGGTGGTCCTATTGGTCCTCTCGCATTGATAACCCGTCGACCTGGTCAGGACCGGAAGGTAGCAGCCAAGGCGGGGGACTCGAGTGCCGGGATGTGGCTGGTAGGGCCACCACTTGTTTCTGCAATTCAATAAGTTAGCTTCCTAAAGCCCTTGGTCATCCACTTTGTGTGGACGACGAGGAGCTCATCGATGAATCTCTGGCTCAGTCCCCACGGCATCTGGTATTACCGGAAAGTGACCACGCTCCCCTGTGGTCGTCGTAAAGAGATCAAAAAATCCCTGCATACCCGAGACAAGCTTACGGCACGAAGCAAGGTTGCCCAGTTGCTTGCCTGTGTGCGTTCCAGAGCTCAGCCAGTCGTGCAATCCGCAAGCGAGCCAGAGAACCCTCAACCTCAGTCGCACATCAAGCCTGCTGTTCCGGCGGCCAAACCGCTTGCTCCGCTCTTGTCGGTCTTGAGTGACCGCTATCTGAAAGAGAAGGCCCTCTCCTGGGCACCGAAAGAGCTCAGCAACCAGAAGAACTACATCGGCTGCTTCATCAAGGCGCTGGGTGATAGACCGGCCGCTGACTATGGGAAAGCGGATGTGGTCAAGTTCAAGGAGGGCCTGCTGAACTCCGGCAAGAGCCCGACCACCATCAACAAGTATCTCCAGAAGCTCTCCCTGCTGTTTAACTGGCTGGCTAACCATCAGGATGGGGTCATCAACCACTTCGCCGGATTGAAGCTACAGCGAGCCAAGGAGGTGAACTCACGAAGTGGGTACACAGCGGAAGAACGTCGCAAGTTTATCGGGTGGGCTAAGCAGCAAGAGCCCCACCGTAGGTGGATTGCTCTGCTGGGTCTGTTCACCGGAGCTCGTGCCAACGAAATCTGTCAGCTCTATGCCGATGATGTGCAACAGGTTGACGGTATATGGTGCCTGAATATTCGCAGTGGACGGCCAGACCAGAAACTCAAGACGGCCAATAGTGCTCGTCTCGTTCCTCTCCATCGGCACCTTCTCCAGAGCGGTTTCATCGAGTTTGTGAAGGGGAGGATAGGGGGACGCATCTTCCCTGAGCTTCCCCATCGACAGGACAGTTACAGCCACCTGTGGGGGCAGTGGTTTAGCCGCCATCGCCCCGTCGACAAGGACTTCCACAGCCTGCGGCATACCGTGGGGGCAGCACTCAAAGATCACGGAGTGCCATTGCAGTATGCGGCGGCGATCTTGGGTCACACCAACGGGGCGATCAGCTATGACCGATACGGTGGGGATGTCTCGCTGGAGAAGCTCAGCGAGGTGATAGAAGCGGCCCTCTCATCCTTTGCTGATGCCGGATAAAAGGAGGGATGGGTCTGCCGATCTGCTGAAATTTTGGCAGATTTAAGAACTTTTTCTACGAAGTCTCATACAGAAAAAGTTCTATAAATAGCTGAAATTTCTGCAGATTGATTGCTTGGTTTGAGCCCTTTGCTTTTGTTGGCGGGGAAAACGGGAAAATCAAAAACAGCAGAGGGGCCCGCAGGCCCCCCATTCGTCATACAGTGTAGTTCGCTCCTGTTTCCGGCTGCTCCCTACGGACTGAGACCGTCATGTCAGCCATCTCGCTATCGAGCAGGGTCAACCCGATGATGGTGTCCTTGCTGTTATAGCGGGGGATCAGATAGCCCTTTTCTAGCAGCTTCTTCTTGAGGGCCAGCTTCTTCATGGCCCATTCACCGTTCTGCTGTGCCCATCGGCTGTAGACCGCGTAGACCTCGCTCATGGGCACTTTGGCCCCTGCTCTGGCCTGGGTGCACTCTTCAAGGAAGCAGCCAACCATATCTGACTCGGCACGGTAGGTCTCGACATCCTGCTTGAGACGAGCAGGAATCGATGCCTTGAGCCTCTGCTCTTGCCACATCTGGCAGCCCTGGATGGCCCAGTTCAGAATGCCGGGCATCTCGGCCCGCAGCTTCTCCATCAGCATTGGGTCCAGCTGTTCCTTCGTGAAGGAGGCATTGAAGGGCAGCATCAGCATCCGACGCCACATGCCATTGCTGGTATCGCGGATCTCGGGCTTGTGGTTGCCCACCATCACCAGAGAGAAGGATGGGCGGAACTCCATCTCCTTCTTGGCGTAGGGAGCACGAGCGACAATTACGTCATCCCCCGTCATGGCCTTCACCAAGTTCTCATCCATACGGGCCCCCTCAGGCAGCTCGTTGGCGACCACCAGACGTGCATCCACCAGCTTGGTCAGGGACGGGTTCGGCCCGGTATTGCCGTTGCGGTTGAACAGCAAGACGTTACTGTTGATCTGCCGACTGAACTCTCCCAGCAACTGCTGAATGACCGACATGAAGGTACTCTTGCCGTTGCAGCCGCCCCCGTGGAGGAAGAACAGGAGCTGTTCGTCGGTGCGGCCGGTGATCCAGTAGCCCACACAACGTTGCAGGAAGGCAGCGTACTCGGCATTACCACAGCAGATCTCGTCGATGAACTGCTCCCATCGCGGGCAGACAGCAGCTGGGTCGTAGACCACCGGGCTATGGTGGGTCATCATGAATGCCCGTCTCGGTGCCAACAGGCGACCCGACTTCAGGTCGATGACACCGTTCGCCGTGCCCAACAGCATCGGATTGGCGTTCAGCTCGTGCAGTCTTGCCGTCATCATCGGCTTGGCCAGTTCCAACATGTTCTGAATGCCAGCCCGGTTAAGGCTGCTAGAACCGTGTCTGAGCACTGCATAAGCCCAAGACAGCTCCTCTTTCTTGCACGCCTGCTTGATCAACATCTGCCCGATTTCCTGGATCTCTTTGCCCACGGTTTGAGCAAGGATCATGGGCGTCAAGTCATTCTGGGTCCAGTGCGTACCATCGAAGTGGATGAAGCCACCTAACTCAGGGACGAACTTCAGGTTATGCCCGTGCATCTGCACGAACCGTTCGGCGTTGGCCGAATCGTTGAGCTCGTTTTCAAAGATGGCTGTACGTGGCAGGACCTTGACGACTTCCAGATGCTGATCATCGTCCTGAACGGCTTCGGCTTCGGCTTCGACCTCAGCCACAGGCTCAACCAGGGTGAATGCCGCCACCAGCTCGGTTAGAGGCAAGGGGTTGTCGCCATGCAGGTATTCGTCGATATCCTTCACGCAATCTGGCAGCTTGACTTGGGTCAGCTTGAGGCCCAGCCGAGCCATCTTTGAGCGGTACTTGTCGCCCGCCTCATCGGTGTCGAAGAAGGTCACGACGTCACGTTCAGTCAGCTCACGCTTCAGCCAATCCAATTGGGTCTGTGACAGCGTGCCAATAGTCGCGAGTACAGGGCCCGGCCAACCGACATCTACTAGTGACAGGCGGTCATTCTCTCCTTCTACCAGGGCGACAGGACCTGGAGCATTCAGACACTCTTCCCCGTAGAACTGCACCCCGTTAAGCCAATGACGGCTCGGCAGTTGGTACGGTTGACCCTTATTTGGATCCTTGAAGGTGAAGCGGCTGACTTGTCCGTTGCGGTCGAAGTGCGGGAACACATAGACACCGCTCGGGAAGTAGTCACGAAGCAGATCTGGGGCATCGTTGCGAAGCTTGACCAGACCGGAGGCCAGTCGCTCCTCTTGGCTGAACCCTGCATCCTTCAGAACCTTGTTCAGGCCACCGGAGAAGCCGATATCCAACCCCACCAACACCTCCTCAGAGTGGCCACGCCGCTCCATCAGTTCGTCTACATCCAGACGGGACTGATAGTGACTAGCTGCGAGATTGAAGAGTTCTTGCAGGCGAGCAGGTGGGGCCGTGTAGATCGGCTGCTCCAGCTTCACCACTTTGCGAACGGTTGGGGTGACTGCCAGTTCTCCCAGCAGGAGCAGACGAGCAGCATCAGATGCCTTGTCGGCTTGACCGCACTTGACGATCAGATCGAACACGTCGCCTCTTTCCTCGCAACTGAAGCAGTGGAAGCTATCGTCGTCAGGATAGAGGGTGAAGCAATCATTATGGCCGCACAGTGGGCAACTGGCATCATCCAGTCGATAGGTGTTGGAGCCGACTTTCTTGACGTCTTGCCCGGTCAGGGCCGAGGCGACATCCATAATGGGGAACTGCTCTTTGATGGCAGCAAAGTCGATAGTCAGGGAGTGGCCAGCATCGGCCAGGGCAAATTCAAGGTCAAATTGAGTGGATTGAGACATGGTGTCTCTCCTCTTAGAGGACCGCTGCTGTGGAACTAAAATTAGGTTGTGTGTGTTCCAAGCGGCGGTAATCAGGTCGGGTAACAGCGCCCCCCGTGGGCCTATGGCGTGAGCCAAGGTGCGATGTGCGGGGGCGTCTGCCCGCCGACAACCCCGACTATACGGATCGGCAGAAGCAATACAACCCCTCTTTTTTCCTCCCCAAGGTCCCATTTCGAGTTTTCGTTGTGAACAACGCAAAAACGGCTATTCATGAAATATTCTAATGATTGACAACAGGTGATGTAGTGACATCCCTTACTAAGTTGATAGCTGCCCTCCGCCCCGCCAAATAGGTGGGATATGAGGTCTGCCGATCTGCTGAAATTTTGGCAGATTTAAGAACTTTTTCTACGAAGTCTCACACAGAAAAAGTTCTATAAAATGCTGAAATTTCCGCAGATTGAGCACCCTAATTGGCCCTTTTGCCCTTGTTGGTGGGCCAAACGGGAAAATCAAAAACGGCAGATTTACGCAGCCTGCTCCGAGGCCACGACTGGAGGCCAGATGCTGTGATAGGATCACGCTATTTCGAGCGTCCCACGGGGTTTCCATGACAACCAATATCTCATCCCTTGCCAACCTTATCTGGTCGGTGGCTGACCTCCTGCGAGGTGATTTCAAACAGTCCCAGTATGGCCGCATCATCCTGCCCTTCACCGTGTTACGTCGTCTTGAGTGCGTGCTGGCCCCGACCCGTGACAAGGTGCTGGCCACCGCAGAGAGCACCAAGGCCATGCCCGAGCTGGCCCGCCATAAGTTGTTGCTGAATGCCGCCGGACAGAGCTTCTACAACACCGCCAAGCTCACCCTCGACAACCTTGGCGAGAAGCAGATCGGTGACAACCTGGATGCCTATGTGCGGGGCTTTTCCCGTGAGGCATTCGAGGTGTTCGAGCACTTCAACTTCGCCGCCAGCATCGATCTGCTGGAAGATGCCGACCTGCTTTACAAGGTTGTCCGCAACTTTGCCAACGTCGATCTCTCCCCCGAGACCGTCGACAACTACCACATGGGTCTGGTGTTCGAGGAGCTGATCCGCAAGTTTGCCGAGAGCTCTAACGAGACCGCCGGTGAGCACTTCACCCCCCGTGACATCGTGAGGCTGACCACATCTCTGGTGTTTGCGGCTGATGACGAGGCCCTGACCACTGCGGGGGTGGTGCGGACCATCTATGACCCCACCGCTGGCACCGGCGGTTTTCTCTCCTGCGGCATGGAGTACCTGCACGAGCTGAACCCGGCGGCCCGTCTCGCCACCTTTGGCCAGGAGCTCAACCCCGAGTCGTTTGCCATCTGCAAGGCCGACATGCTGATCAAGGGGCAGGACATCAGCAATATCAAGCTCGGCAACACCCTCTCCGATGATCAGTTACCGCAGGAGAAGTTCGACTACTGCCTCTCCAACCCACCATTCGGGGTGGACTGGAAGAAGGTCGAGAAGCAAGTAAGGGACGAACACCTGCTAAAGGGCCACAGCGGCCGCTTCGGGGCGGGTCTGCCCCGTGTTTCTGACGGTTCGTTGCTGTTCCTGCAACATCTTATCGCCAAGATGAAGCCGGAAGGTTCCCGCATCGGCATCATCCTCAACGGCTCCCCGCTCTTTACCGGTGGGGCAGGCAGCGGCGAGAGCGAGATCCGCCGCTATATCCTGGAGCACGACCTGCTCGATACCCTGGTGGCCCTGCCCACCGACATGTTCTACAACACCGGTATCGCTACCTATATCTGGGTGCTCTCCAACCACAAACCGGCCGAGCGTAAGGGTAAGGTGTTGCTGATCAACGCCACTGACCTGCACAGCCCCATGCGTAAATCCTTGGGCTCCAAGCGTAAGCAACTGAGCGACGAAGCCATTGAGCAAATCGTCCGTCTCGCCAGCCGTTATGAAGAAGGGCCCATCGCCAAGATCTTCCCCACCACCGCCTTCGGTTATCGCCGTATCACGGTGGAGCGGCCGCTGAAACTGGCGTTCTATCCGCAGGATGCCGAGCGCCTTGCCAGCCTCACTGCCGATAAGGGTTGGGCCAAGCTCGATGGCACCCTGCAGTCTGCCATTCTGATAGCCTTGGGCCAGTTCGCTGAGGCCAAGTTGCTCTCTCGCGACAAATTCAAAAAGCAACTGACCAAGCTGCTAGGTGAGGTCAAGCTGCCCGCCCCGGCCTTCAAGCTGCTGGTGAACCATCTGGCTGAGCAGGACGATGCCGCCGAAGTGTGTAAAACCAAGGGCGAGCAGGAGGCTAATGCGGATCTGCGGGATAACGAAAATGTGCCGCTGGGCGAAGACATTCATGAATATCTGAAGCGTGAGGTGCTGCCCCATGTACCGGATGCCTGGATAGACACCAGTAAAACTGACCCGCTCGATGGCCAGGTGGGTATCGTTGGCTACGAGATCCCCTTTAACCGCCACTTCTACCAGTACCAGCCGCCCCGGGAGCTAGCAGCGATTGATGCTGATCTCGATGCGGTAGCCAAGGAGATTATGCAACTGCTGGCGGAGGTGCATTCATGAGCGAAGCAGTGACTACCCGACAGCAAGAACTGGCAGGCAAGTATCGCCCCTATCCGAAATATAAGGATTCTGGAGTGGTGTGGTTGGGCGAGATGCCTTCTACTTGGGTTTTAGCTAAAACAGCACGTTATTTTAAAATTGCCATGGGGCAGACGATTTTAAAGGAGCAGCTAGAGGATAACGGGGAGTGGCCAGTGTATTCGGCCACTGAGGGTGATCACTATTTCGGTAGAGTAAACAATCCTCAGGTGAGGCTTGGTTGTGGTGATTTAGTCATACCAGCTCGCGGTAATTCAATTGGCTTTGTGAAGTTAGTCAAAGAACAGGTTACAACAACTCAGACAACGATATATTGTAAGCATCTAACACAAAAAATATATCCAGAGTACGCTTACCATTTTATGGTTGGCCAAAAGGAAAATTTGTTCTGGTTCACCCAAACTGCGATACCTCAGATCACAGTTGAGGAAATAGGTAGCAATCCGATATTGCTTCCTTCGTTCGAAGAACAACGCACCATAGCAGCCTTCCTCGACTACGAAACCGCCCAAATAGACCGGCTGATTGCCCAGCAGCAGCGGCTGATCGAACTGCTTAAAGAGAAGCGGCAGGCGGTGATCTCCCACGCCGTCACCAAGGGACTGAACCCCAATGCCCCCATGAAAGATTCCGGCGTCGAGTGGCTCGGCCAAGTGCCTGAGCATTGGCAGTGTGTACCATTTGGTTTGTTGGTATCACGTGCTGATTTGGGTGGAAATTATCTTGGTGGGCAAGAGGAAAATGGAATCCCATTTTTAAAAATGGGTAATTTAGGTCGAGGCCGTATTGTTCTTGATAAATTAGAGTGTTTAGAAGAAGGCTCTAGTTTTGACGACGCTCATCGACTAAGTATGGGCGATTTTTTATTTAATACTAGAAACAGTTTAGACCTTGTTGGGAAAGTAGCTGTTTGGCATGATGAGCTTGAATATGTTCTGTATAATTCAAATTTATTGAGAGTGAGATTTAAAAAAGATTTTATCTCTAGCCCAGATTTCATGGGATTTGTATTTAATTCCTCTGGTGCATTAGGATGGCTTGCCCTTCTTGCGAAGGGAACAACGAGTGTAGCTGCAATATATTATAAAGACTTACGTTCGATGGTAGTCCCTATTCCTCCAGTAGATGAGCAAAATGCAATCTCGTCATTTATTTCAAAGTGTTTAAGTCGACTGGATACTCTTGAGGAAAAAGCAATTCAATCAATAAATCTGATGAATGAGCGCCGTACAGCCCTGATCTCTGCCGCCGTGACCGGCAAAATCGACCTACGGGGCTGGACGCCACCCGCCGACGAGGTGGCGGCATGAGTTATGAGCTAGCAAACCTATTTTTGAGTGGGGTTTCAGCTCTGACCTCTGTTTGTCAGGCCGCGCTGGACATATCTGATCGCACAAAAATGCTGAAGAAGGCAGATTTTCGATTGGCTACGCCACTACAGCGTGGTGGTAAGTCTGTGGCTGTGATTGATGGAAAGCTTCTCAAGGAGTACGACAAGAAGATCCGCAAAGCGGTAAGTCAACAGATTCTCACGCTTCGAGCAGAGCCTGATACCGCGACCTGTGCCAAGGTAGCCGAAGAAGCACAACAAAGCGTTTGCTTTTATCTGAATGAAATCAAACGTCATAATGCGGGCCATTTATCAACCAAGCAATTACAGGATTGGTGGGCATCGTACCGTTGCAATGATCTGTATTGCGTAAGGGATTCTGATGTCACTTAACGAAGATCGCATTCAGCAACAACTGTCCGAGCTCGCCGCAGCCCATCCCGAGGTGGCGGTGCTCTGGCTCTATGGCTCGCGGGCCAAGGGCAATGCCACTGAGGCGAGCGACTGGGATCTGGCGGTGGCCTTCGATCCGGTCAAGCTCGTCGACCTTTTGGATAACCGGTTACGGCCCGAGTTGCTGGCCCTCGACTGGCAGCGGGCGCTGGGGCTGACCGAGGGGCAATTGTCGGTGGTGGATATCAATCAGGCCCCCATTCCGCTGGCCTTTGCCATCGTGGATGCCAATCAGGTGCTCTTTTGCCGCGATCAGGGTCGACGCCTGAGCGAAGAGGCCCGTATCATGTCACAGATGGAGCTTAACTACCGCCTTCCCCGTACTTCCCCACGCCAGGAGTGATCTATCCCATGGCCGATAACGCCTATATCACCGCCCTTCGTTTGAGCCTTAGCCGCTATCAGGCCGAGCTGCTCGAGATCAGAACTCTGCTTTCCCAGCGGGCCCTCTCCAATCTGGAATACCGGGCCGCCGAACGGACCCTGCAAGTGTCTATCGAAGCCTGTATCGGCGTGGCGAAGCACTGGGCCAAGGGGTTAGCGGGCCATAGCCCACAGGATGCCTATCAGGCGTTCGAGATCCTGGTTCAGCGGGGGGCCCAGCCTGCCGAGGGGTTGATCGGCTGGCGCAAGATCATCGGTCTGCGTAATGCCCTGGTGCACGACTACCTCAACATCGACCCCGAGATTATCCGCAGCGTGATTAGCCAGGGCTATAGCGATCAGCTGTTTACCTTTGCCGAGCAGGGGCTGGTGTGGCTTTCTTTGCAAGAAGAGCCAAAGCAAGGAGACCAGCCATGAGCCTGGATGCTAAAGCACGGGAGAAAGCGTTTCAGGACCATATCATCGAGCAACTGGCCGCCCAAGGCTGGCTGGTGGGCGAATCCGCTTACTATGACAAAGAGCGGGCCCTTTACCCGGAAGATGTGATCGCCTATGTGCAGGAGAGCCAGCCAGAGGGGTGGCAGAAATACTGCAAGACCTACGGTGAGGAGCCGGAGCGTCATCTGCTCAACGCCGTGGCTCGATCCCTTGAGAGCGATGAGCGGGGCACCTTGTGGTTACTCCGTCATCAGGTAGAGGATCGAGGGCACCGGCTGGCGGTGGCCACCTTCAAGCCCGACCATGACCTTAACCCAGAACTGGTCGAGCGGTATGCCAAGAACCGGCTGCGGGTGGTGCCCGAGCTGGTCTATAGCCCTCACGGTTATGATGGCAGGCTAGATCTGACGCTGTTCCTGAACGGCATCCCTGTGGCTACGCTGGAGCTTAAATCCTGCTTCAAGCAGAGCCTGGAGAATGCCAAACATCAGTACAGGGTCGATCGCCCGCTGATGACGGCGGGCAAGCGTGAGCCGCTGCTGGCCTTCAGGCGGGGAGCCCTGGTGCATTTTGCCCTGAACCAGTTCGAGGTGGCGATGACCACCCGGCTGGCCGGATCAGATACCTTCTTCTTGCCGTTCAACCGTGGCACCGCCAAGGGCGGGGCTGGGAACGATCAGCCTGAGACAGGGTTCGCCAGTGAGTACCTCTGGCAGGAGATTTTCGCCCCCGAGACCTTCCTTACTATTCTGGGTCGCTATCTGCATCTGCAGGTGAAATTTGATGAGGACGCCCTAGGCCGCATCAAGAAGAAAGAGACGATGATCTTCCCCCGCTATCACCAGTGGAAGGTGGTGGAGACGCTGCTTGCAACGCTGAGCCAGGAAGGGAGCGGCCAGAAGTACCTTATTCAGCACTCGGCGGGCTCTGGCAAGTCGAACTCTATCGCCTGGTTGACCCATCAGCTTGCGTCGCTGCGGCGTGACGGGGATAAGCTTTTCAATTCCGTCATCGTCGTCACCGACCGTACCGTGCTCGATAGCCAGTTGCAGGAGACCATCGCTCAGTTCGATCACGCATCCGGGGTGATCTCCCGCATTAATCGGGAAGAGGGGGATGGCAGCAAATCTGCTCAGTTGGCCGAGGCACTGACCAGCGGCACCCCCATCATTATCGTCACCATTCAGACCTTCCCCCATGTGCTCAAGGCCATTCAAGAGAGCTCCAGCCTGAAGGCCAGCCGCTTTGCGGTGGTGGCCGACGAGGCTCACTCCAGCCAGACCGGCAAGACTGCCCGTCAGCTGCGTGAGGTGTTGATGGCCGAGCAGTTGAATGATGAGGAAGAGCTCTCGGCCGAGGATGTGATGAACCTGACCTTGGCTGCCCGTGGCGGCAGTCAGAACATCAGCTACTTCGCCTTCACTGCTACCCCGAAGGCCAAGACGCTGGAGCTGTTCGGTCGCCCGCCCAAGCCCCATTTGCCCATTTCGGATGAGAACAAACCCGAGCCATTCCATGTCTACACCATGCGCCAGGCGATCGAGGAGGGGTTCATCCTTGACGTGTTGCGGAACTACACCAACTACCAGTTGGCGTTCAAGCTGGCGATGGATAGCGAAGCGGCCGATGCAGAAGTGGACAGCAAGAAGGCCAAGCGCAAGCTATCCCAGTGGGTCCGGCTGCACCCGCACAACATTGGCCAGAAAGTGCAGGTGATAGTCGAGCACTTCCGCCAGCATGTTGGCAAACTCTTGGGCGGACAAGCCAAGGCGATGGTGGTAACCAGCAGCCGGATGGAGGCGGTCCGTTACAAGCTGGCGTTCGACAAGTACGTTAAGGACCAGGGTTATCAAGCCATTCGGGCCATGGTGGCCTTCTCGGGCGACATCGAGGACGAGGGACAGACGTGGAACGAGCGGAACATGAACCCGGAGCTGAAGGGCAGGGACATGCGTAAGGCGTTCGATACGGCTGACTATCAGGTGATGCTGGTGGCCAACAAGTTCCAGACTGGGTTCGATCAGCCCAAGCTGTGTGCCATGTATGTGGACAAACGCTTAACCGGGGTGGACTGCATCCAGACCCTCTCGCGGCTCAATCGCACCTATCCGGGCAAGGAGAGTACCTATGTACTCGACTTCGTGAACGACCCGCAGGATGTACTGGAAGAGTTCCAGAAGTATTACGAAACCGCCACGCTGGACTCAGTGTCGGATCCCAACCTGATCTATGACCTGTTTCACAAGCTCAAGGGCGAAGGGATCTTCACCTGGCCCGAGGTGGTGGCGTTTACCGATGCCTACTTCGACCCCAAACGGGGGGCCGATGCCTTCTTGCGGCACGCCGTTCCGGCCAGAGATCGCTTCGCCAAGCGTTACCGGCTGGCCATCGATGCTATTCGGGAGTGCCGGACCCAGCTCAAGTGGCTGATGGAACAGGGTGGTTCAGGTAGCGACCAGGCGAATGCCGAGCGTCGCCTGAAGGAGGCGGGGGAGGCTCGCTCCGTACTCGAACTGTTCAAAAAGAACCTCAACGGTTATGTGCGGTTCTACGAGTTTGTCTCCCAGATCACCCCCTTCGACGATTACGACATGGAGCGGCTGTGTGTCTTTGCACGCCACCTGCTGCCTCTGCTGCGGGAAGAGGTGCTGGATGAAGAGCAAGTAGACCTTTCCTCGGTGATGCTGAGCCACTACCACCTCAAGGCCAAGCGGACCCAGGATCTGCAACTTAAAGAGAATGCTGCCGGTTATGGGCTGGAGGGTATCGCATCCCTTGGCAGTGCCAAGCCGAAAGAGGAAAAGAAGGATTTCCTCTCCGAGCTGCTGGCTCGGATGAACGATCTGTTTGGCCTGGAAGTGACTGATGGGGACAAGCTCGACTGGGTGCAGGGGATGGTCAGCAAGCTAAGCGAGAACGGCCCCCTGATGGAGCAGGTCCGCAATAACCCACGTGAATCGATTCTGCATGGCGATTTCCCGAATGCGGTGGATGAAGCCGTTATCGGACGAATGGAAACCCAGCAGGGCATGTCGCTGACGTACCTCTCTCACCCCGATAAGGCCAGGGCATTGCAAAATATGCTGCTGGACTTGTTGCTCGAGGGGTTGGCTGGCCATCAGTCATTACGGACACAGAGCCAGTAGGCGTTTGCTGGAGAAGCATGTCAAGGCTGACGTGCTCCTTCACCCGGCAACGAGACCGAGCAAAGGAAGTGGGAACACCATCCTAGGCTAGGTCGAGGAGGTCTGCCGATCTGCTGAAATTTTGGCAGATTTAAGAACTTTTTCTACGAGATTTCATACAGAAAAAGTTCTATAAAATGCTGAAATTTCAGCAGATTGAACATCCAAAATGACCCCTTTGCCTTTGATGGCGGGCAAAAGGGCCAGATTCAAAATCAGCAGATATTAGCCTTGCGGGTTCCGCAGTGGACGCCAGACGTATCCTGATAGCTCTTTGGCATTTGCCGGGGGCAGAGTATGCAGATCATCTGCTTCGAAACCGAAATGGTTCATCATCTCTGACAGGGAGTAGCAGAGTTGATCGCCTTCCGCTTGACTGAAGGTGCCGTCATAGCGCTGGATGAAGTTCGGGGTGAAGCTCTCACCTGTTGTGCAGACCGGCAGCGTCTGTATCTTGAGATCTTCTGGCCCACCTTCTGTAATCTTGACGGCGTACCCGAGCAATGGGTAACGCTCAAGGGTCGTTTCTCCGTTGTCGTTTGGTTCGACAATGATGTAACCGTACTCACTGGGCTGAGCGGGGATAAAATGAGTAGTTGCCACTGGTGTTCTCCTTCACACAAAACGAGACGATATTGCTAAAAAATGGTCTCAAGTGAGTTTTAATTCCTCTTTTTTGACCACGAGTGGAAACATATCGCGTCATAAAAGGGAAAACCGTGAAATCCGTCTAAAAATTTCTAAGAGGGCTCATAGGTGAATGTGGGCCCCTGCACCCCTTATACCAGTTCCGTTCGGATTCAATAACAACCAAGCCCCCTGGCATAAGTAACTCGTGTACCCAAACGACGCGAGGTTACTGTTATGTCACAACACTATGATGATCAACCCGGACAGGGCGATCACATCATCAATCAGGCATTGGCCATTCTGGAGAGCCGACAGCGGCATCTTGGCAATGCCTTCACTCAACCCAAAGCGGCAGCAGACTTCCTTCGGCTCAAGATGGGGGAGTACGAGCGGGAAGTGTTCGCCGTCATGCTGCTCGACAATCAACACCGACTGCTCGATTACCAGGAGCTGTTCTTCGGCACCATCAATGCAGGCACCGTTCACCCCCGTGAGGTGGTCAAGGCGGCCCTTAACAGAAACGCCGCTGCGGTCATTCTGGCCCACAACCATCCCTCCGGTATGGTCGACCCCTCGGACGCCGACAAGGCTGTCACTGTTCGTCTCAAGGATCTGCTTGAGATGGTAGACGTGCGAGTGCTCGACCACTTTGTGGTGGGACAGCACGACATCGTCTCGTTTGCCGATAGGGGGTTGCTATGACCCCATCCAAACCGCTACAGGCTTTGTTCACCAAGATCATCGGCAGCTACCCCGACGCCACCGCCCTGACCCTCAACTTCCGCAGTCACGATTATTCCGCCGACACCGGTGGTTACCGTCCGGTCGAAATCCGTCTGGAGAAACGGGCTGGCAGCTGGGGGATGGCCTACGTTACTGAGTTCACTTACCTCGGTGGCGAGCTGGTCAAGGATCTCGATTTTGACTTCAACGCCGGGCTGGCATCACAGCTCTGGAGTGGAGAGCGGCCACTGGCCACCACCATGGACCTCTACCGGCTCTGGGAGAGGAACTTTCTCGACTATCACCGGATGGAGGTCTACCGCCTGAAGATAACCCCTGAGTAATCGCCATGAATGACTTCATGAAAACCTTGCTGCTGGACGCCTTGAAGGCAGCCCTGACGGCATTTGCGTCGGTCATCGTCAACGCGATGATGGCCCGCTACATGCCGCCACACTTCTACAACATGAACGAAGAGGACTACCCATGAACAAAATGATCCTGACCTCGGTGACTCTGGTTGCCATTGCAGGGGGAACCCTGATGATCCGCCTAATCGCCCGTGACAAGGCTCACGCTGAGGAGCTGGCCAAGGTATTACGGATGCCTGGCGGGTCGACGCGTCATTGAGATCCCCTGGTCGGCACCCTGCATGACCAATAGATAGAGCAGCCAGAGCATCTGGTTGACTACCCCTGCGGGCCCTCCATCACGGAGCGGCCCGTTTTCATTTGTATCACTGGCTCAGGTCAATAGACCAAGCCCGTGTGACGCGAGCGAAAGTGCCACTTTTTGCCGGTCATATGGGTTCCTTTCGACCTTCTGACCGGTCGCGTCAGTGTACCTTGCCCTATTGACCAGGAGGAGACCATGGCACTGGTGGGCTATGCACGTGTCAGCACTGTGGGGCAGAGCCTGGATGCCCAGCTTCAGGCCTTGACTGAGTGCAGCAAGATATTCCAAGAGAAGGTGAGCGGGGCCAAGGACGATCGTCCCCAACTCTCGTTGCTGCTGGATTTTGTGCGTGAGGGAGACGTGGTGATGGTGACCAAGCTGGATCGCTTGGCTCGCAACACCCGCCACCTGTTGGAGATCTCGGAGTACCTGCACGCTAAGCGGGTCGCCCTGCGGATTTTGAATCTGGGTATCGATACCTCGACACCTACCGGTAAGCTGATGCTGACCATGATCGGGGCCATCGCCACGTTTGAGCGGGAGCTGATGCTGGAGCGACAGGCAGAAGGGATTGAGCTGGCTAGGAGGCGTGGGGTCTACAAGGGCCGCAAGCCGACAGCCATGGCAAAGGGGGAAGAGGTGCTGGCGCTGGCAGCAAGAGGACTCGCCAAGGCCGAAATTGCAAGGCGGACAGGGATCAGCCTGTCCAGCGTACAACGGATCTTGCGTGGAGGGGGTATAAATCCAATGAAATCATGATTGTAGAAATAAAAAATGTTCATGAAATCGGTATCAATCACATAAATCGACTCACAGACTCTTTAGTATCCCGCTTTTGTGTGGGCTAGCGAGTCGCGTTGAATCAATAGAGAACAAGGAGAAACTGATGACAGTTCGTTCGTTAATTAGTGTAGGGGTAAGTCTGGCTCTGGTGGCTTGTGGCGGCGGTGGAGGCGATGGTGGTTCTGATACCCAACCCGTCGCCAAGACGGCTATTCAGGGCAAGGCCATTGATGGTTACATCGAGGGCGCCACAGTGTACCTGGACCTGAACTTCAACAAGCAGATGGATGCCGGGGAACCCAGTGTGGTGACCACCGACAGGGGGGACTACTACCTGGAGCTCAATGAGGAGCAAAAAGAGTGTGCCGAGTATGTGCCGCTCGTAGTTGATGTACCGGTTGGTGCCGTCGATCTGGATACTGGTGTGGTCGAGCAGGCTTACCAGATGGTTCTACCGCCGAAGTTCACCCCGATCACTGACGATGACCTTAAGCACATCACTCCGCTGACTACAGTGCTGTGGAGTGAGGTGGAGAAGCAGCTGGCCAAAGGCGGTACTCTGACTTGTCAGTCCGTCATGGCTAACCGGCAGACACGCGAGAAGATCGCACGCGAGCTCGATGCAGCTACCGATCGCATGGTTCGTCACTACAACATCTCTGAGCAGAAGTTGTATGACGACTATATAGCTTCAGGTGATTCTGAAACCGCCACCATGGCAAAGGAAATCGTTCGCGGCCTGCAAGCTTCCTTCAAGGAGACTGACGAGCTTAAGAAGGCCAACCCGACTGCGAGCTATGCGTATGTCGATTACCATATCGGTGACTATCGGGATGCTGATTATGCGTACCCCGATGCTTGGTATCGTGAGCAGGAGGTCTTCTGGGATGATCATGTAGTATCGACGTTGGATAAGGTATCCTCCGACTTCACTCAGGTAGTCCGCAAAATATCTTATAGCGAGCGGTTCATCAGTAAGACAGCAGACTACAGCTATGTCAACTGGTACACCTTCGAGTCTCGCCAAGGAGATGATTCACCATACCGCTGCAGTGTCGAGGAGAAAATTGAGCACGTAGCGGGCAGTAAGGCGTATGAAATTGTTAATACGGCAGACTTCCAAGCCGACACCTTCGAAGAGTGCGTCATTGATAATCTCAATGAGGCTATCACTCACCGTAGTGCATCAGTGGGTTCTACAGTTGATGGCGTAGGTTCTAATGCAACCTTCTTCTATGATCGTCAGGCTGGCAGCTTCCCATTCCTGAACGACTGGGTGGCTATAGGGGATACTCTGAGTACTTTCAATAAGGCAGATATGGTAGCTGCTCTAGAGCAACTACCATATGGTTTCGAGGATGATACCCCGGAACCTGATGCTATTAACTGGATGAAGCGTCAAACCTCTACCGATGCTAACGGTGTGAAAACTGAGATCCGCTATACGAAGGGTGGTGATTACACCAAGATCGTAACCCAAACCGACGGCACCAGCACCACTGAGTGCGGCACAGATGGCGTCACCTGGGGTACTTGCAAGAAGTAGCCCTTAGGGAGCCCTCGCCGGGCTCCTTTCAATTCTTCCCAATCATATATACCCGATGCGGCACGGACTCCAACCAGCTAGAACAGCAAGAGGGCAGATGTCTGTTCAAAAATGTGTGTGGGGAGTGGTCGGAGAATGAATAGTTTTGACAACAAGGAAAACGACATGGAACAAGAGAAGACGAAACAAGAGTCCGGCCGGTTCTTCGAGCAGCGGGAGACGTTTTCGACACAGATGGCGAGCAAATGGATCCGTTATCGTCTGTGGCTGAAGCGGTCGCTGCGTAGAGACCCTGAGCTAGATTCGAGTGAGGTCAACAATAATCCCTACCAGCGGGGGGGCATATGCAGTTACAACGCTTACCTCTCGGGGATGTTGAAGGCTCACTTGTGGGGGATATGGTTAACAGCAGTGGTAGTCATCGTGTTCTATTTTGGGTTGGGTTTGGCGGGCTTTCGGTCAAATCGCTTCCCAGGCTTGCCGATCATGCTGTTGGTCGCGGCCTTTTGGTCATTCCACTGGGCCCTGATCAGCTTCATCTGCCTCGAAAAGCGGCTGAGGGCGATAGGGATGGCTCAGAGTAAGCTGCGAGTTGTTGCTCTAGCGTCAGTTGGTATGACAACAGCAGGCATCATGTTCGGATGGTTTATCCGCTTTAAACGTGATGGCATGGCTGGGAACCCCTTGATTGATTTCGCGATGTCACAGTACGAAGCTGTGGGCCAGATAGGTGCCGGTATGGTCTACCTCGGTTTTGCCATGCTCTTCGTACTGCCTTGCTACCGTAATAGCGATGCGTTATCAGAGGGGGTAAAAGAGGAGCTGGGGAAGGTGCAGGGTTATCCGACCCCGATCCTGTTGCTATTCCATTTGCTTCTGCTGTTTCCAGCAGTGGCGATTCTGGCCTAGTAGACTTCAAGGAGCTCATATCAGAGCTCCTTTTCTTTAGCAGGTATGCAAGGCATCAAGTCGGTAGCGGTGTTTGGCTCGGCAACCACGGCACCATGATTGTATCCTGGTTACGCCAGCCATCCTCCTGAATCCAAACTCTCCTGCTCGATAGAACACATGAACGCCAGCCTGTTCTGAACAGTTCGGGCAGCTTTTGAGTTTCTGCCCGTTTTGATGGAACACAACAGAATGATTGAGTGGCTGGCCACAAGAACACTGGTCGGTCATCGGCGATCTCACTTACGGCGGTTGTCAGTTTCTTTGGCTACCCCTTTGAAGGGCTCTCCATCTTGTTTCTGGTCGATAAAGCGGCCAGTTTCAGCGTCCCGTTTCACCCAGTTTCCAGTCACCGGATTTTTTACCTGGGTACGGTCGTTGACGGAACCTTGTCGATAGCCTTTGCCTGTGTTCGTAGCCATATGTCACCTCGGGTTTAAGTGAGACCCAAAGTTATCATTAGATGTCATTTTGCTCAACATTGGGTTGATTGTTGAGCTGCTGCGGGAGCGGATGGGGTCTTTAATGAGGTGCTTGCAGTGTACGGGGGAGAGCGGGTAGGATTGCCCTGTTTGTTACCCATTTAAGCATGTCCACTTGATGTGGATGACCGTACTTGCGGCGGATTCTCGCTTGTTGAGGTTTCAGAACACTGTGATGGCAATCAGTTCCATCCCCAAGTGCCTGATTTATTTGGGCTCGCATTGATAACCCGTCGACCTGGTCAGGACCGGAAGGTAGCAGCCAAGGCGGGGGACTCGAGTGCCGGGATGTGGCTGGTAGGGCCACCACTTGTTTCTGCAATTCAATAAGTTACAGCTAATAGCCCCCTTCAGATCGCTTGGTAATCCACTTTGTGTGGATGAGTCAGGCCTCTTAATCTCGGATCTCCGACCCTCTGCAGCAACTTATCAGGTACGACCGCAAGGTGCCTGGAGTCTGGTGCAAACTTCCCCTTGATCTTCAGGGCCGGCACCTTACGCGAGCATTTTCCCTTCAGTCACTTTCCGTGGGCTCTATTGCCATTTCATCCTCTTTATTCTCACCCCGCTACGACCCTTTTTCGAAAGAGAAGTGCTTGCCGTGCACCAACGCCCAAGCCCGGAACGCACCCAGCAATCAGCAACCCCGAGCGCTTATCTGGGACGTTATGTCGGTTGCAGTGACCCCGTGCCGGCCAGATGGGCCTGCGCCAGTTCATCCATGTCGAGCACATAGTCGCGCTTGTCCGCGAGGCAGGCTATCGCTAGATCGATGAAGTGGCGTACCCGGGCGGGCTGGGCGGCGCGACTGCCATAGTAGAGAAACAGGCCGTGCATCTGGGTCATGTGCTCGAGCAGCAGGGGCACCAGGCGGCCGGCGCGGATATGCGCCGCTGCCGTCGGCCCGGCCAGCTGGCCGATGACGTCGCCAGCCAGCACGGCCCCCAGCTCCACCATCTCGTCGTTGGTGGAGAGTGCCGGGCGTACCGGATGTTCCTGCAGTTCGTCCCCTATCTTGACATGCCAGGGCACCAGGCGACCGTTGCCCGCGTGGCGAAAGGCACTGCAGCGGTGCAGGCCGAGATCATGCAGGGTGAGGGGCACGCCATATTTGCGCAGATAAGCGGGGGCGGCGCAGATGATGAGCTGCATGGGGAACAGGCGGCGCGCGATCAGCCCCTCCTGAGGAGAGATGCCGATGCGCAACCCCACATCGACCCGCTCCTCCACCCAGTTGCCGACCCTGTCATCGAGCTGGATATCCGGTTGCACATCGGGATAGCGCCGGCAGTACTCCTCCAGCACCGGCCCTATGATGGTCTGCACCACGGAACGCGGGCCCACGATCCGCAGCGGACCGGCGAACTCCTCACGGGTCTGGCGCGCTGCCGTCAGAGCCTGTTGCAGGCCGAGCAGGGCAGGCTGCGACGCCTCCAGAAACCGCTGACCCTCTTCGGTCAGCGACATGCTGCGGGTGGTGCGATGAAACAGACGCACCCCCAGATACGCTTCCAGCTGGCCGAGCGCCTTGCTGGCGGCCTGAGGGGAGATCTGCTGAGCCTCGGCCGCCTTGCTGAGACTGCCCAGCTCGGCCGTGTGGACGAAGGTGGTGATGGATCGCAATTCGTTGATCATGGTCTTGCTCATGGATTTACATCATTTGGTTGTAACTGATTCCGCTATTTACCGTCTAGTTCGATGTTTATCCCATCTCTATAGTTCGTCCATCCAACGTGCCAGCCTTTAACGCTTGTCTCCCACCGGTTGGGTTGAGACAAGAGGCTGAGCATCCATGGTTATCAGGGCAGTTCCGGCTGCATTGTGAGAACAGGAGCAAACATGCAAACACGTCAATTGGGTAACAGCGGGCTGACGGTGTCCGCCATCGGTCTGGGTTGCATGGGCTTGAGCTTTGGCTATGGCCCCGCGACCGACAAGGCAGAGGCGATCGCCCTGATCCGGCGTGCCTTTGAGCTCGGGGTCACCTTCTTCGATACCGCCGAGGCCTATGGCCCGGGCGACAACGAGTTGTTGCTGGGAGAGGCGCTGGCCCCGTTTCGCGACAAGGTGGTGATCGCCACCAAGTTCGGCTTCAAAAATGGCAAGGTGCCTGATGGGCTGGACAGTCGGCCGGAGAATATCCGCGCCGTGGCGGAAGCATCGCTGCGCCGCCTCAACACCGACGTCATCGATCTCTTCTACCAGCACCGCGTCGATCCCGATGTGCCGATGGAAGACGTCGCAGGGACGGTGCGCGATCTTATTCAGGAGGGCAAGGTGCGTCACTTCGGCCTGTCCGAGGCCGGCGTCGATTCCATCCGCCGTGCCCACAAGGTGCAGTCAGTAGCGGCGCTGCAGAGCGAATACTCCCTCTGGTGGCGGGAGCCGGAGCAGGGGATCCTGCCGCTGCTTGACGAGCTGGGGATAGGTTTTGTGCCGTTCAGCCCGCTCGGCAAGGGCTTTCTGACGGGAGCCATCAAGGCTGATACCCGGTTCGAGGCGAACGATTTTCGCAGCATAGTGCCGCGCTTTGCCGAAGGCGCCCGCGCGGCCAACCTGCGCCTGGTGGAGGTGCTGGGGGATCTGGCCGCCAGCAAGGGGGTGACGCCAGCCCAGATTGCGCTTGCCTGGTTGCTGGCCCAGCGGTCCTGGATCGTGCCCATTCCGGGCACCACCAAGCTGCACCGGCTGGAAGAGAACCTGGGGGCGGCTGCCATCAGGCTCGGCAGCCGCGAGCTGGCCGATATTGACGCCGCCGTGGCAGGCATCGAGCTGGAAGGGGGGCGCTACCCGGCGCACCTGGGAAAACTGGTGGGGCGCTGAGGCTCCCTGCTGGAAAGCGAGCCCGGCCACTGCCGCGTGTCGAGACGCTGGTTCGCGTCGCCCCGGTTGGCCGGGGCCGTTCTGTTGTTATGACTCACAGGAGCCGCGATGGCCGGTATCATCTCGCCTGTAGTGCAATCGGGGCTGCCCGAACACCAGGATTCCGCTCAGTATCGGGCGGGCCGGTTTCACAATCTGGTGGCGGGATTGAGCGGCGTTGCCATCTTGAAGGTCACCAAGATGCGGTTACCCGCAGCCAGGCTGACAGGATCCGGCATGGTGGCGGTTCATGTCATGCCAATGACAAACAACACAAGGAGCAGATGATGCAAGCAGTAAAGCTGAACAATGATATCGAGATGCCCCTGCTGGGCTTTGGGGTCTTCCAGATGGCGGCGGCAGAGTGCGAACGTGCCGTCATCGAGGCCATCAATGCAGGTTACCGGCTGATCGATACCGCCGCCTCCTATCAAAATGAAACCCAGGTCGGCAACGGGATTAGGCGGAGTGGCATCGAGCGCGGCGAGCTGTTCATCACCACCAAACTCTGGTTGCAGGATGCCAGCTATGAGGGGGCCAAGGCGCAATTCGAGCGTTCCTTGAACCGCCTGCAGCTCGATTATGTGGATCTTTATCTCATCCACCAGCCCTACGGGGATGTCCACGGCGCCTGGCGGGCGATGGCGGAGTTGCAGCAAGCCGGCAAGGTCCGGGCGATTGGCGTCAGCAACTTCCACCCGGACCGGCTGGCGGATCTCATGGCATTCAACAAGGTGGCGCCCGCCATCAACCAGATAGAGGTGAACCCCTTCAATCAGCAGCTGCATGCCGTGCCCTGGATGCAGAGCAGACATATACAGTCGCAGGCGTGGGCTCCTTTCGCAGAGGGCAGAAACGGACTGTTCCAACACCCGCAGCTGACCGCCATCGGGGCGAGACACGGGAAAAGTGTGGGGCAGGTAGTGCTGCGCTGGCTGTACCAGCGGGGCATAGCGGCGCTGGCCAAGTCTGTGCGCAAGGTGCGGATGGAGGAGAATCTCGCTATCTTCGACTTTGAACTCAGTCATGAGGAGATGGTACAGATAGCGGCGCTCGATACGGCGGTCAGCGCATTCTTCTCGCACCGCGATCCGGCCATGGTGGAGTGGCTGACCCAGCGCAGGCTCGACGTCTGACCGGGGCAATGAGCCATCGAGTCGGGTCATGGCTGACGGCGAACCGCCTGTCGCATCAAGCCGCTTGCCGCAGCTGACGCCCATGGTACTGGGTCTGTACACCCGGTTGCCCAGCTGACGTTGTCTAGCCGTGCTGCACGCGCTCGGGGACATCCTCGGACGGTGGCAGGGCGCTGTCGGGGGCACGTTGCTGGTCACGACCGGCCTGCACGGTACGATTGCGTCCCCGTCGCTTGGCTTCATAAAGTGCCTGGTCGGCCTGCTTCAGGACGACGTTGAGATCGTCATCGCTGCCGGGCCAATGGGCGACCCCGAGCGAGATGGTGATGTGGCCGGCGCCGGGCATGGGGTGCGCGGCGACCCGCTGGCGCAGCCGCTCGGCGATCTCGAAGGCGAGGGGAAGCGACAGCCCGGGCAGCAAGATCAGAAACTCTTCACCGCCGCTGCGGCACACGGTATCGGCCTGTCTGGCACCTTGCTGCATCAGGGTGGCGAGGGTGGCCAGCACCTGATCCCCGACATCATGGCCGAAACCGTCATTGATCTGCTTGAAATGGTCGATATCCAGCGCAATCACGGCGAGGGGTTGATCCAGTGTCTGATAACTGTCGAGCACCTGCTGCATGCCCCGGCGGTTGAACAGGCCGGTCATGGCGTCGGTATGGCTGTCATTGTGCAACTGGGTGATCCGGGTATTGAGCAGCCCCAGCCCCTTGAGCATGGCCTGCTTGAGCTGCGCCGCCTCGAAGTACCAGGCCCGGATCTTGGCGAGGTTCTTGAGCGATTCTTGCTGATCCATCAGCTTGGCCTTGTGGGCCAATTGCCACAGCGGCCTGGAGATGAAGATGGCGGAAATCCAGATGAACAGCAGGATCAGCAGGTTGATGGGAATGATCTTGAGCAGCACCCGCACCATCTGCTGATCCAGCCCGGTCAGGGTGGCGGCGCGGGGACGCTGCGCCACCACTCCCCAGTGGGTCTGCCGGATGGGGGCAAAGCCGGCCAGCATCTCGGTGCCCGTCTCATCGGTCAGCTCGAGCGCCCCCTCTTCGCCGTTCAACACCCGGTCGACCACCCCGTTGTCACGGATTTTTTCACCGACCCTGGCAGAGTCCGGATGATAGATGCGGGTTCTGTTGCGATCGACCACATAGAGGGAGGATCCATCCTGGTAGTAGTGCTGGCCCAGCATGCCGGAGAGCAGATTGGGTGACTGGAGATAGATGGTGCCTGCCACATAGCCGAGATAGTTCTTCTCCTTGTCGAAGATGGGGCTGGAGAGGCTGATGAGATAGTTGCCGGAGAGGGAAATAAACGGATCCGTGATCACCGGCAGCCGGGTCGTGATGGCGGCTCTGGAACCGGCGGAGGTGAGCTTGGCACCCTTGATCTTGAGGGTATCCGGGTAGACGCTCACCACCACGGCGTCGGCATTGACCACGGCCACCGAGTTGAACGTCGCGGTCTGCTGTTGCAAGCGTCGGACTTCACCCAGCAGGACATCGTCATCGGCCATGGCAGGGGCGAGCAGGGTGGCGCTGTAGGCCAGCTGGCTCTGGCTGGACTGGATCATGGTATTGGTCATGTCGGCCAGCTTGGCGGCGTAGACGCGGTTGGCATCCAGGGTATTGGAGATCAACAGCTCCCGTTGCGCCTCGTAGGTGGCATAGAAACTGTTGCTCAGGGTCGCCATGACGCCGACGACGGCCAGCGCCAGGATCAGACGACGCAGATCAATTTTCAATAACCGGTGAAGCAGCATGGCAGTGTGGCATCCGCGATGAGGGTGAGTGATCGTAAAACGATTGATTCTAATGGAGCCAACTGCCGAAAAGCTATCACTATCCAACCCCCTTCTTCACCATAATCACTTGATCGGCAAAGGGATGTCAGCGCTATCACCAAGCGGCCGCCTGCCAGGAGGGGGGAAGGCAGAGGCGCCGAGCAGGCTCATGGCTGCTCTGGAGAAGGCCCCGCTTGCAGCGTGGGAGCTGGCTCACTCAGGTCGGCGACAATCTGCCAGAAGGCGTCGATGAGCGGGCCCTTGCTGTGGGGCGGGCGGATCAGGCCGATGATCCAGCTCGCTTCGGTATCATGCAGCGGCAGGGTCAGCACATCCGGGTGCTCTATGGTGGTGGAGGAGGGCACCAGGGTCCAGGCGATGTCGGCGGCGGCGGTGGCGACGCCGGCGGCGAAGTCGTTGACGTACTGGATATCGCGAAAGCGCAGCCCGCTCTGGGCCAGATAGTTCATCAGGTGATCATAAAACGAGGGGGCCTTGTCCCGGCGCAAGATAGCCAGCGGTTTGTCCACCAGATCCGCCAGTTCGCGCACGCCGGCGTAGCTGGCCGGCAGCACGGCGACAAAGTGTGCTCGCACCACCGGCAGACAGTGCCACCCCTTGGGGGCGGGCAGGCGGCAAAAACCGAGGTCCAGCTTGCCCTCGCTCAAGGCCAGCAGTTGGTGGTGAGTGGAGAGATCGTTGAGCTCTATGGTGACCTGCGGGCGTTCGGTGCGAAAACGGGCGATGGCGGCGGGCACCAGGATCTTGGTGGCAACCCCGAAGCCGATGCGCAGGGTGCCGCTGTTGCCCGCCAGCACGTCACGGGCGGTGCGACCGAGCTGCTCGCTGGCCGCCACCACCGCGCTGGCATCCTGGTAAAGAGCCCGCCCCAGCACGGTGAGGCGGGTACTGCTGGCATTGCGTTCGAACAGCTCGCCGCCCAGCTCCTCTTCCAGCCGCCGTATTTGCTTGCTCAGGGCCGACTGGGTGACGTGCTGGCGTACCGCTGCCTGACCGAAGTGCAGCACTTCTCCCAGGGTGACGAAGGCTTTCAGATCCCGTAACTCCATCCCGGCCCCTATGATTCCTGCTTGGAATGTTGAATGGTTTTATTTGTCATTGGACGGAATTTTATAACTGTTCGATGCTTATGCCAATTCCATTGGGCGCCGCCAGTCGGCGCGATAAAGGTGGCAGGTGCCACCGCCGCAGAAGGAGCAACCCCAGATGCATCACCACAAGTTCAACGACTTCCCCGCCGATTTTCTATGGGGCGCCGCCTCCGCCGCCTACCAGGTGGAAGGGGCCTGGAACGCCGATGGCAAGGGCCCCTCGGTGTGGGATCTGTTCACCAAGCTGCCGGGCAAGACCTTCGAGGGCAGCAATGGCGACGTGGCGGTGGATCACTATCACCGCATGGAGGAGGACGTGGCGCTGATGGCGGAAATGGGGCTCAAGGCCTACCGCTTCTCGGTGAGCTGGCCGCGTATCTATCCCACCGGCCGCGGCGAGGTGAACGAGGCGGGGCTGGCCTTCTACGAGAAACTGATCGATACCCTCTTGGCTCACCAGATAGAGCCGGTGCTCACCCTCTATCACTGGGATTTGCCCCAGGCGCTGCAGGATGAATACGGCGGCTGGGAAGACCGACGCATCATCGAGGATTTCGAGCGCTACTGCGTGACCCTGTATCAGCGTTTTGCCGGCAAGGTGAAATACTGGGTGTCGCTCAACGAGCAGAACTACAACCTGACCAACGCCTATCAGCTCGGCACTCACCCGCCCGCAGTGCAGGACCGCAAGCGCTTCTTTGCCGCCAACCACATCGCGTTTCTGGCCAACGCCCGGGTCATCAAGGCGTTCCGCCAGCACGTGCCGGGGGGGCTGATCGGCCCAAGCTTTGCCTACTCGCCCGCCTATCCGGCGTCGTGCGATCCCAAAGACATGCTGGCGTTTGAAAACGCCGAGGAGTTCACCAACCTCTGGTGGCTGGATGCCTACTGCTTTGGCCGTTATCCGCAGGCGGCGCTTGCCTACCTGCGGGAAACCGGCGAGGCGCCGGATATCCTGCCCGGCGATCTCGAGCTGCTGCGGGAAGGGACGCCCGACTACATCGGCGTCAACTACTACTACACCCTGACCTTCACCGACAACCCGCTCGGCGGCCAGACCCTGCAGCGCATCAATACCACGGGGCAGAAGGGCACCACTCCCTCGAGCGGCATTCCCGGCCTCTACAAGACGGCCCCCAACCCGCACCTTGAGACCAGCAACTGGGACTGGGCCATCGACCCGACCGGGATGCGCATCGCCCTGCGCCGGCTCTCCTCTCGCTACGGTCTGCCGCTGATGATCACCGAGAACGGCCTCGGCGAGTTCGACAAGTTGGCAGCGGGAGATCGGGTGCACGACGACTACCGCATCGACTATTTGCGCAGCCACGTCAAGGCGTGCCAAGAGGCGCTGCAGGACGGGGTGGAACTGCTCGGCTATTGCGCCTGGTCGTTCACCGACATCCTGAGCTGGCTCAACGGCTACCAGAAGCGCTACGGCTTCGTCTTTGTGGAGCGTGACGAGCAGGGCGGCTCCCTGCGCCGGCTCAAGAAGGACAGCTTCTACTGGTACCAGACGGTGATAAGCTCGGGCGGCAAAACGCTCTAAGCAAATCAGCAATACTTTGACAGGCTCCGCCCACCGGCGGGGCCTGTTGTTTTTGGTGGGAACGAGACGGTGAGGCGAAAGATAGGGTGGTCCGCAATGGGATGTGCGTTTAGTGATAGCTGACGTCCACGCTCTCCTCGGCGCTATGGGCCAGATGGGTCATGGCATAGATGAAAAATTCGGCAGGGGAGAGCGGCTTGGAGTAGTAGTAGCCCTGGATCTCGTCCACCCCGATATGGGCCAGCTGCTGCAGTTCATGCAGGCTCTCGACTCCTTCTGCCACTACTACCAGCCCCAGCTGATGGGATAGCTTGGTGATGGACTCGACGAACATGAATTGCCGCGGGTCGGTCTCGATGTTGCTGACGAAGGACTTGTCAATCTTGAGCTTGTCAAAGCTCAGAGACATCAGATAGGAGAAGGAGGACCAGCCGGTGCCGAAATCATCCAGCGCGATGCGCACGTGGATGTGTTTGAGCTCCTTGAAGATGCGCTGGCTGAGCGGCAGATCGTCGAGTGCGATGGTTTCGGTCAGCTCCAGAATGAGCTGTTCGGCGCGCAGCGGGCTCTGTTGCAGCATCTCGTTGACCTGGTGGAACAGGGCCGGGGTGAACATGGAGTTGGAGAGGTTGATGGCCAGCTCCAGCTTGTCCACGAAGCTGGCCGGCAGCTGCGACATGTCGTGGTTGACCCGGCTGAAGATCCATTTGCCGAGCAGCTCGCCGAGGCCGTTCTCCTCCGCCATGGCGATGATATCCAGCGGGTTGATGAAGCCGTATTCGGGATGATGCCAGCGGATCAGCACCTCGGCCCCCATGTTGTAGGCATTGCCCGGTTTTATCACCGGCTGATAGTGCAGATAGAGGGTGCTGTTGGAGATGATATTCAGATGTTCACGCAGTTCGGCGGCCAGTTTCCGGTTGCGGCTGTAGTGTTCGAACATCCGGTGGTTGAACACCTGCAGGTGGTTCTCCTTGAGCTTTTTGGCATTGGCGAGGGCAATGTCGGCGAACAGGATCAGCTCCTCGATCTTGTGGGCGGTGATGGGGTGCTGGCTTATTCCCATGCTAACGCGCACCCGGTGCGCCGGATCGGCCTGAAAGACGGTGGGCCTCAACTCATCCAGCAGCCGGACAAGATAGGGTACACGGTGCTCGATGGGCATGGCGCCATAGATGAAGAGGGCAAATTCATCGCCGCCCATGCGGGCGATGAAGGCCTGGTCATGGGCATACTCTCTGATCTGGTTGGCCACCATGGTGAGCAGCTCATCCCCGGCGGCATAGCCCAGGCTGTCGTTGACCTCCTTGAAGTTGTTCAATTCGACCAGACAGATGGTCAGGGTAGCGTCGGCGGGCTGCTTGCCCTTGGCCAGCCGCTCCAGCCGGGTCATGAAGGCGGCCCGGTTGGGCAGCAGGGTCAGTGGGTCGTTCCAGGCCAGGAAGTATTGCAGCTTCATCTCCCGGGAGACCACGAACAGGATGAGCAGGCCGATGGCCAGCAGGGCGACCAGCACCAGTACGTGCCCTTCCTTGGACTGCTGCAGCTCCTGACGCTGCTTGATGGCGGAGGGGCCGGTGAAGTTCATCACCATCAGATCCCGGATGGAAGGCAGCAGCTTGCTTAGCCTAGTTTCCATCTCGGCCAGCCGGGCTGAATCGGGGGTGGGGTTGACCACGTCCTGCTCATACTCCTTGAGCACCTCAAAGAAGGCGCCGACTCTCTCGCTGGCGTTGAAACGCTCGCGAATGAGAGCGGTCTCCTGCCCGGTCAAGAAGATGTCCAGCCGGTTCCAGGCGATGTCATAGGCCTTGTTCAACTGCCCGGCATCGGTCTGACCGCTGCGATACAGCGACAGCTGCTCGTCAAAACCGTGCAGCTCCAGTTCCAGCTGGGCCAGAGACCAGGCGGAGAGCTGGTTGTATTTGACCATGTCATTGAAGGTGCGATCGTAATTGAAGAGTGACCAGATGGTCACCCCCAGAAAGGAGACCATGATAAAGGCAAGGGAGAGGAACTTGCCCTTGATCATCGTTACATCCCTTCAAGCTTGAGCACTTGCCACACCATCAGGCTGTGATATTGCTCGATATTGAGCTCGGGGTGGTCCGACAGGGGGTAGATGACCCAGACTGGGCCCTTGTTGCGCAGGGTCAGAGCCTTGCCATCTTCCTCGATGGCCAGCAGCACGGGGTATTTCTCGACATCTTGCCGCGGGATCACCGCGAAGTAGTCGTTCTGGGCCATCACTTTTATCTTGTCGGCAGTGACGCCGAGGGTATCGAGCACCGTCTTGAGCAAGACGCCGCGATAGACATGGGAGCCCTTGGTCCAGGGAGTGGTAGTGGTGACGCTGGCTTGCGGCAACGCTTGCAGCTGGGCACGGCTGTACTCCTTCTTGTCGGCGTTGTTGCAGCAACCCTTGGCGGCGACGCTGAGGATGACTTCATCGGCACTGTAGGCCTGACCGCAGAAGAGTAAAGACAAGAGGTAAAACAGGGGTAAGGTTAGCGCTTTCATGGTTGGTTCCTTATGGGCAACTTATTGATATCCAGCCTGTTGAGGCCATTTCGCTCTAACCATAGACCATTTCCGAATGACTATTGATGATGGTTTCAGGTAACCACAAGGCCTCATTTTCTTCACATCTATTACACAACCGGCACGTGCCTTGCCAAATTGATCCAACTCATCTTTTTATCAATTAGATGAGGGTATCTGGGTGAGGCTACCACCAGAGTTCATATTCTGATTTAAATTCAATGTGTTTACTCGGCCCCAGACACGGGATGTTTCACGTTGGCAGATGTGGACACGCATCATGAACAGCAACACCCCATACACCCGCAGCGGTGAGCACATTTCCCAGCAGGTAGACCTGCGCCAGGTGGTATACGCCTTGTCGGCGTCGCTGGATCTGGTCGGCATCGGTGATGTGGCGCACGGCAAGCGGGTCGGCATCATGGCTGCCGAGTGCGGCAAGGCGCTGGGAGCAAATGCCAGCGAGCGAGCCTGTCTGTTCGAACTGGGGGTGCTGCACGACATCGGCGTCTCCTCCACCTTTATTCATTGTCATCTGGTCAGCGAGTTTGACTGGGAGTCCTCCCAGTTCCACTGCGAGGTCGGTCATGACCTGCTCAAGGACTTTCCGCCGCTGGCGCCGCTGGCGGAACCCATCCGTTACCACCACACCCACTGGCACCGGTTGCTACAAACCCCTGGCCTGGCGGCGGGCGTGATGCGCCAGGCCAATCTCATTTTTCTGGTGGACCGGGTGGATGCCCTGGCGGCACCTCATTACGGCGACGGCTCCCTGTTGATGCACACCCACGAGATCCGGCAACGGATCGAGGCGTGTGCCGGCGAGTTTTTCGATCCCGAGCTGGTGGCAGCCTTCCTCTTGGCGTCTCGCTCGGAGGCGTTCTGGCTGCAACTGGAGGGGCGTGCCATCAGCGACTACATGCACGACATGCTGAGCGAGCGGGAACCCTGTCTCACCAGCAACGGCGAGCTCAAGCAGCTGGCGCGGATCTTCTCGGCCATCGTCGATGCCAAGAGTCCCTTCACCGTGGCCCACTCCCTCGGCGTGGCCAGACTGGCCCGGCTGCTGGCCGAGCTGATGGGCATTGAAGAGGGGCACTGCGAGCAGCTGGAGATTGCCGGGCTGCTGCACGATCTCGGCAAGCTGCGGGTGCCTGACGAAATCCTCGACAAGGCGGGGTCACTCGATGAACGGGAGCGGGCCATCATCAATACCCACAGTTTCGAGACCTATCAGATCCTGCGCCATATCGACGGCTTCGAGGCCATCGCCCTGTGGGCTTCCTATCACCATGAAGAGCCCAATGGCTGCGGTTACCCCTTCCACCTGACCGCCGAAGCGATGCCGCTGGAGGCGAAGATCCTGCGGGTGGCCGATATCTTTCAGGCCATGGTGCAGAACCGACCCTACCGGGAGGGGTTGAGCGCCGGGCAGGCGCTCAGCTTTTTGCAGCAACTGGCCAGCCAGAGCCGGGTCGATGTGGAAGTGGTTGCGACCCTGGCCGCCCATCTGCCGCAGGCGCTGTGTGCCGCCTGCGGACAGGCGCCTGACGTCAGCTCAAGTCACTGACGGGCTGCCCCTGCTGGCTGCGCCGTAGCCTCTGCGGGGACAGGTCTAGAGGAACATGCCGCCCGAGGCTTCGATGCGCTGGGCATTGATCCAGCGGCTGTCAGGGGAGAGCAGGGCGGCAATCACGCCGCCGATGTCTTCCGGCTGGCCCACCCGTCCCAGGGCGGTCTGACTGGCGATGAAGTCGTTGACGACCTGATTGTCCCGCACCACACCCCCGCCAAAGTCGGTTTCGATGGCCCCCGGCGCCACCACGTTGACGGCGATGCCGCGCGGCCCCAGCTCCTTGGCCAGATAGCGGGTCAGCACTTCGACACCCCCCTTCATGGCCGCATAGGCGGCATAACCGGGCAGCGCAAAGCGGGTGAGCCCGCTCGACAGGTTGAGGATGCGCCCGCCATCGTGGATCAACGGCAGCAGCTGTTGCGTCAGAAAGAACACCCCCTTCAGGTGAATGTTGAACAGGGTATCGAACTGCTGTTCGGTGGTCTGTTCTAGGGTCGCGTGAATGCCGATGCCGGCGTTGTTGACCAGAAAATCGATCTGCTGGCGCTGCCATGCGCTCAGCAGCTCGCGCACCTGGTGGGCGAAGCTGGCAAAGCTGCTGCTGTCGGCCACATCGAGGGGCAGAGCGTGGGCCTTGACGCCGAGTGCGGTCGCCTCGGCCACCACGGCCGCCGCGTCATCGGCCTGACTGCGATAGGTGATGATGAGGTCGACGCCGCGAGCGGCGAGGGTCAGCGCCGCCTGTTTGCCAAGGCCGCGGCTGGCGCCGGTGATGAGTGCGATGGGGTGGGCCATGTGGGAACTCCTGTCTGTGGGTAATGCGCTCGGGATGAGCCGGTGTGATCACTCTATTGTCCATTGTTGATTGGATAAATAAGTTGATAATGAATGCACTGTTCCAATTGGCGAGACAATGGCGGCATGGATCAACTGGATGCGATGAGGATGTTTGTGCGGGTGGCGGAGCTGGAGAGCTTTACCCGCAGTGCCGAACAGCTGGGTGTTCCCAAGGCGACGCTTTCGGCGACCATTCGGCGGCTGGAGGAGCAGATGGGCACCCGCTTGCTGCACCGCACCACCCGACGGGTGCAGCTGACCCCGGATGGCAAGCTCTGTTACGCCCGCTGCCAGGATCTGCTGGCGGACATGGAGGAGTTCAACGCGCTGTTTCGCCAGCAGGGGCAGCTGAGCGGCCAGCTGCGGGTGGACATGCCGAGCCGGATGGCCCGCCATCTGGTGATCCCGGCGCTGCCCGCCTGGCTTGCGGCCCACCCCGACCTGCAACTGCTGCTGAGCAGCACGGACCGGCGGGTCGACCTGGTGCGGGAGGGCTTTGACTGCGTGATCCGGGTCGGGGCACTCGAGCCCTCCAGCCTGGTGGCGCGCCCCCTCGGCCACTACCGCCAGATCAACTGTGCCAGTGCTGGTTACCTGGCCCGCCATGGGACACCGCGCAGCCTGAGCGAGCTGACTGATCATCGGCTGGTGCACTACGGCGGTGGCAGCGGGCCCAAGGAGAGTGGTTTCGAGTATCTGCAGGCGGATGGCTCGCGCGCCGTGCTGGCGATGAGCGGGGCGCTCACGGTGAACGACAGCGAATCCTATCTGGCGGCGGCGCTGGCCGGTCTTGGCATCATCCAGCTGCCGCGAGTCGGGGTGGAGCCACTGCTGGCCAGCGGCGAGCTGGTGGCCATCCTGCCAAAGTGGCAGGCGCCGCCGCTGCCCATTCATGCCCTCTATGCCCATCGCCGTCAGCTGGCCCCCCGGGTGCAGGCGTTCATCCAGTGGCTGAGCGGCATTCTGGCATCAGCTCTGGAGCCTGAGGGACTGCGCGATGGCGGGCAGCAAAGCGTCGGGGGCGACGCGGTCGATTGACTCGTTGACGTTTCTCTCATCGGCGGCCGGCATTGCGGGCCTCTCTATGGTTGCCATCGACAATCCCGGTTTGGCGCAAGGAGGGCAGCTTGGGCATAATAGCGCCCCATGTTGGCCGCCCCTTTGCTGCGCGGCCAGACCCAGCAACAGTGCAGAGGAGATAAGATGAAATTTATCGGAGCCCACGTCAGTGCGGCCGGCGGGGTGGAGAATACCATCGCCCGCGCCCAGGCCATCGGCGCCAATGCCTTCGCCCTGTTTACCAAGAACCAGCGCCAGTGGCAGGCGGCACCGCTCTCCGAGACCAGCATCCGCGCCTTCAAGCTGGCCTGCGAGAAGGGCGGCTTTCGCCCCGAGCAGATCCTGCCCCACGACAGCTACCTCATCAATCTGGGTCATCCCGACCCCGACGGCCTCGCCAAGTCCCGTGACGCCTTTCTGGACGAAATGAAGCGCTGCGAACAGCTGGGGCTCTGCTACCTCAATTTTCATCCGGGCAGCCACCTGAAGCAGATCCCGGAGGCGGCCAGCCTCAAGCTGGTGAGTGAATCCATCAACTGGGCGCTGGAGCGCAGCCAGGGGGTGACGGCGGTGATCGAAAATACCGCTGGCCAGGGCACCAACCTCGGCTGGTCGTTCGAGCATCTGGCCACCATCATCGACGGGGTAGAGGACAAGAGTCGGGTCGGCATCTGCTTTGACACCTGCCACGCCTTTGCTGCCGGTTATGACCTGCGCACTGCAGACGCTTGCGCCGCCGTCTTTGCCGAGTTCGAGCAGACGGTGGGCTTCCAGTATCTGAAGGGGATGCATATCAACGGCGCCAAGTGCACCTTCGGCAGCCGGGTCGATCGCCACCACAGTCTGCGCGAGGGGAACCTGGGGGAGGCGGTGTTCCATCACATCATGAATGACCATCGCTTCGACGGCATTCCGCTGATCCTGGAGACCATCGACGAGTCCATCTGGGGCGACGAGATCCGCTGGTTGCGCAGCCTGGCGAAGGCATGATGACTGACTGGCAGACAGCATAAGGAAACAGGGATGCAAGATAGATCAAGCGACCAGCCGCTGCGCTGGGGGATTGCCGGGGCGGGGGCCATTGCTCGCCGTTTTTGTCAGGATGTGAACGGGCACGCCAGTGGCAGCCGGGTGGTGGCGATCGCCGCCCGTGATCAAGCGCGGGCGCAGGCCTTTGCCGACGAGCAGGGGCTGCCCCACGCCCATGGCAGCTATCAGGCGCTGGCGGCCAGCCCCCAGGTGGAGGCGGTCTATGTGGCGGTGATCCACCCGGAGCACGCCGCCCTGATCGAACTCATGCTGCTGGCGGGCAAGCACGTGCTGGTGGAAAAACCGGCGGTGACCCGGGTGGCGGACTGGGATCGGCTGGTGCGGCTCGCCGCCGGGCGGGGCCTGCTGCTGATGGAGGCGATGAAGGTGATGTGCTTCCCCGCCATGCGCGAATTGCTGGGGCGGCTTGCGGCTCTGCCGGCCCCCGACAGGCTGCGGGCCGCCTTTGGTTCGGTGCAGGCGCGGGACGGCAAGCTGTTTGACCCGGCGCTGGCCGGCGGCGCCGCCTGGGATGTGGGGGTCTACCCGCTCTGGCTCTATTCCGCTCTTTGTCACCAGCTCGGGCTGGCGGCGGGTGAGCCCGAGGTCACGCTGTCTCGCCAGGCGGGCGAGGTGGACGAAGCCGCCCGCTTTGATTTTTCCGGCCCGCTCAAGGCCGAACTTGCTGCCTCCATCGTCGCGGATCTCGACAAGTCGGCCTGGCTGTCCGGGCCCGGCTGGGCGCTGGAGCTGGTGGGCAAGTGGTGGAATCCCCAGCAGATAGCGTGGCGTGGTGGCGATCCTCTGCCTGCCTGGCCATACGACATCGCACTGCCGGTCGGGGGCGGCGGCATGCAGCACGAGGCGGATCACTTTGCCGCCTGCGTCAGACAAGGATTGAGCGACTCGCCCTGGGTGCCGCAGGCGCTGAGCAGACAAGTGCTGGGCTGGGTTGAGCGGGGATTGCTGCCCGCGAAACGCTGAGTTACAAGGCTGAATGACAAAGAGGGAGAGCCTGGGCTCTCCCTCTTCTATTGCTGCCGATACTCCGGCGGCAAGGGCAATGCCGGGCAATAGGCTGCCCGATCATCCCATTGGCTCAGGTGCTGCTGGCATCGCTGTGCAACACATCCTCCTGGGCGCGGCAAAATTGCAGAAAGCGGCGTAGGGTGGCGGAGTGATACTTCTGCCGGTGCCAGATGAGGGAGAGCTGACGGGGGAAGCGACGGGTCAGGGGCAGGGCCACCAGACGGCCGGCCTGCAACCGATCCGACACCGCCAGGTGGGAGATGAAGGAGATGCCGAGCCCCTTCTCGACCGCCAGCATCACCGCCTCCAGAGTATTTAGCTCGAGCCCCGTCTGCCAGCGCGGCAGTTCGGGCTGGATCTGCTGCTCGAACTGCTCGCGGCTGCCGGACTGGGGCTCGCGCAGCACCCAGGTCTCATCGCTCAGTTGGGCGAGGGAGAGACGGCTGCGACCGGCGAGGGGGTGAGCGGGCTGGGCCACGATCAGCATCTCGTCGTGGAGCCAGGGCTCGCTGACCAGATCCGGGTGGTGGTTCTCCCCCTCGATCAGCGCCAGATCCAGCTCGAAGTTGGCCAGCAGGTGGCAGAGCTGGTGGGTATTGGTGATGGTGACGCGGGGCGGCTGCCCCAGCTCCTGCTTGCTGGTGGCGAGCAGGGCCGGCAGCAAGTAGTTGCCGATGGTCTGGCTGGCGCCCAGACGCAGCTGGCCGCTCGGTTCGGCATCCGGGCTGAACAGGGTCTCGATGTCCTGCATGCGGGTCAGCAGCTCCTCGGCCGCCGGTTGCAGCAGTCGCCCCTCGTTGTTGAGCTGCAATCTGGGGTGAATGCGATCGAACAGCGGGGTGGCGAGCTGGCGCTCCAGCTCCTGCAACGACTGGGAGACGGCGCCCTTGCTCAGGCACAGTTCATTGGCGGCCAGCCCCAGATTGCCGTAACGGGCTATGGTGGCAAAGACCTTGAGTTGTTGCAGGGTCAGCTTCATGTTTGGATATCCTGAACGATTGATTTAATTCATTTAGATATCTTAAACGATACGGGGCCATTATCCTATGCCCATCGTCTCTCATCAGAGGTTTCAGACATGATCGCAAGAACCCGTCAATCCTTAGGCAAAGCCCCGACTCCCATGGCAGGGCTGGCACTCGGGATCGCCAGTCTCGGTTGGTGCTGGGAAAATGCCGGTCACTTCGATGGCCGTCTGCAGTTGCTGGGGGCAGCCATTGCCGCCGTGCTGCTGGTGATCCTGACCTTCAAGTTTTTGCTGCACCCGCGCCTGCTGTGGCAGGATCTGGCCCACCCCGTGGTCGGCAGCGTGGTGCCCACCTATGCCATGGGTACCATGGTGGTCTCCAAGGCGGTCGGCATGCTGGACGCCGGTCTGGGCGAGGGGCTCTGGCTGTTTGCCGTGCTGCTGCACCTGGCGTTCCTGGCCACTTTCGTCTGGCATCGGGCCAAACAGTTTGAAATCCACCACATGGTGCCGAGCTGGTTCGTGCCGCCGGTGGGGATCATAGTCGCGGACGTCGCCTTCCCGGGCGGCCAGTTTGCGGCGCTGGCCAACGGCCTGCTTTGGTTCGGCATGCTCTGCTACGGCCTGATGCTGCCGCTGATGCTCTATCGCCTCATCTTCAGCCATGAAGTGCCGGATGCCGCCAAGCCGACCATCGCCATCCTGGCGGCCCCCGCCAGCCTGTCACTGGCCGGTTACCTGACCGTGAGCGAGGAACCCTCCTTGCTGCTGGTGGCCGTGCTGCTGGGGATTGCGGTGCTGATGACCGGCATCATCTATCTGGCCTTCATCAAGCTGCTGCGTCTGCCGTTCTCACCGGGCTACGCCGCCTTCACCTTCCCGCTGGTGATCGGCGCCACCGCCCTGTTCAAGGTGAGCCATCTGGTCGAGCAGTGGCCCCAGGCGGCCGAGTATGTCGAGCAGATCCGGCTGCTGGCCCACTTCGAACTGGGCGCCGCCACCTTGATCGTCGGCTATGTGGCCCTGCGCTACCTGATGTTCTTCCTGCCGCTCGACGGCAGCGACGAGGTGGCGCACGGCATGGTTCGTCGCTAAGAAGAAGACGGCGAGAGCCGGGATACGGGGCGTTGATGAGCAACCTTGCATCAGACAGGGGCCATCAACCGGATAATGACCAAGCGCTTCACCCTCGGGTGAAGCGCTTTTTGTACCGGTTCTGGCAGCGAAAGGTGCCATTCATGCCCGTTGGCGCCCCGTTTTTTGCGCCAGCGCCCAGCCTGGGGAGACAATGATGAATTTCACTGGTATTACCTGTCAGGACGAATACAATGCAGCTCCATTTTCTTAGCTTGATCCCCATCCATGTCTTCCCATGATCCCGTGTTTGACACCCGCTTCGAGGCCAGATTCCTGCATCCACGCTATTGGCTGAGCTGGCTGGCGCTTGGCGTACTGATGCTGCTGGCCTTCGTGCCGGTCCGTCTGCGCGACCGTCTCGCCGCCGCCCTGGCACCGCTGGTGTTCCGTATCTCGAAAAAGCAGATCTATATCGCCAGAACCAACCTGGCACTCTGTTTTCCGCAAAAGAGCGAGGCCGAACGCGATGCCATCCTGATGACCTCGATCCGGGTCGGTCTCAAGAGTCTGCTCGGCTTTGGCGAGTTCTCCGTGCGCAGCCCCGCCTATCTGATGAGTCGGATGCAGGTCAGCGGCTGGGAACATATCGAGGCGGAGCAGGCCGTCGGCCGACCGGTGATCCTGGTGGTGCCCCACAGCTGGCCGGTGGATGCGGCTGGTTACTACTTCACCCAGCGCGGGGTGCCCATGTGCACCATGATGAAACGGGCACGCAACCCGGTCTTTGACTGGCACCTCAATCGGGCCCGGGCCCGCAACGGTTGCCGAGTCTATGAGCGCAGTGCCGGCATCAAGGCGGTGATCCGCACCATCAAGGGCGGTCGCAGCTTCTTCTATCTGCCGGATCAGGATCATGGCCGCGAGAAGAGCATCTTTGCCCCCTTCTTCGGTCACCCCAAGGCGACGCTGCCGGCGTTGCCACGGTTGGTGCAGGTGAGCGGCGCCAAGGCGGTACCGCTGCTGGCCTGTTATGACGAGGCCAAGCACTGCTACCGGCTGGAGATCGACGCGCCGTTTGACAACTATCCCACCGAGGATGTGATGGCCGACACCTGCCGGATGAACGACATGGTGCAGCAGCAGCTCTGCCGCGACCCCGGTCAGTACATGTGGTTCCTCAAGATCTTCGATACCCGCGAAGATCAGGTGGGCCTGGATGGTCGCTACGAGGCGGGGATCCAGCGCATCCGCAGTGGCTTGCAGCCGCTACCCTGAGGCGGCACGCCTTTATGTCATATGGCCCTGCGGGGCCATTTTTATTGGCGATGGTGACTCGTCATGAGGGAAGAGCTTCCTTGCCTGCCAGCCCGGTGGCCGGGGGGCGTGGCCGCCAAAGTGGAAAAATTTGTCAGGATAATTAAAATAACCGTTTATTTTCTATGACTTGATGGCGGCCATGTCCTCACACGATCCGGTTTTTGACACCTCATTTCATCCCCGTCTGCTGCATCCGCGCTGGTGGGGCAGCTGGCTGGCGCTTGGTCTGCTCTGTCTGCTGGCGCTGGTGCCCCATGGTCTGCGCGACCGGCTCGCCAACCGTCTGGCGCCCACCCTGCTGCGGATTTCTAAGAAGCAGGCCTACATTGCCGAGACCAACCTCAAGATCTGTTTTCCCGAGCTGGACGAGGCTGGCCGTCAGGCCCTGCTGCTCAAATCGATCCGGGTCGGTCTCAAGACCTTCATGGGCTTTGCCGAACTGACCCTGCGCAGCGCCGCTCATCTGGCCAGCCGGGTCAAGGTGCGTGGCTGGGAGCATATCGAGGCAGAGCGGGCCGCCGGCCGGCCGGTGATCCTGGTGGTGCCCCACACCTGGGCGGTGGACATGATCGGCCGCTACTTCGCCATTCGGGGGCTGACCATGTGCACCATGATGAAGAGCCCGAAGGATCAGGTATTTGACTGGTACATCAACCGCGAGCGGGCCAAGGGCGGCAAGGTATATGAGCGCAGCGTCGGCATCAAACCTGCCATCAAGGCGATCCGCAGCGGCGCCAGCTTCTTCTATCTGCCGGATCAGGATCACGGCCGTGAAGCCAGCATCTTCGTGCCTTTCTTCGGCCATCCCAAGGCGACCCTGCCGGCCCTGCCCAAGCTGGTGAAACTGACCGGCGCCAGGGCGGTGCCCATTCTCGCCTGTTATGACGAGGAGGAGGGCTGCTACCGGCTGGAGATCGAGCCGCCTTTCGACCCCTATCCCGGTGCGGATCTGGTGGCCGATGTCTGTGCCATGAACGGCATGGTGGAGCAGCAGCTGCGCCAGCATCCCGAGCAGTACATGTGGTTTCTCAAGATCTTCGAGACCATGGAGCACCAGCAAGGATCGGATGGGTTCTACGAAGAGGGCATTAAGCGGATCCGTGGCGATCTCCCTCCCGGGGAGTGAGGCCGGCCGACCCGGCGGCGCGGGTTATCGCACCGGGATCATCGCGGTTGCCGGCACGCCGGGTGCCGTCAGGAAACAGGGATAGGCAAGTGGCCCGGGAGGGGCTATCTTCTGATGCGCAAATAGGGTAAAAGGGCGGCCATGAAAATTCCAAATCGAATCCAACCTCTGGTTGATGACGGCCTGGTCGATGACGTCATCAGCCGGCTGATGAGCGGCAAAGAGGCCGACGTCTATGTGGTGCGCTGCGGCGACGAGATCCGCTGCGCCAAAGTCTATAAAGAGGCGTCCAAGCGCAGCTTCAAGCAGGCCGTGGTCTATCAGGAAGGGCGCAAGGTGCGCGGCAGTCGTGATGCCCGTGCCATGGAGAAAGGCTCCAAATACGGTCGCAAGCAGCACGAAGAGGTGTGGCAGAACACCGAAGTGGATGCCCTGTTCAAACTGGCTGCGGCCGGGGTGCGGGTGCCCAGGCCCTATGTCTGCCTCGATGGCGTGCTGCTGATGGAGCTCATCACCGACGAAGAGGGCAATGTTGCCCCCCGCCTCAACGACGTGGCGCTCTCTGCCGAGCAGGCGGTCATCGACCATGGCAAGGTGATCCGTTATGTGGTGCGCATGCTCTGCGCCGGCCTCATCCACGGCGATCTCTCCGAGTTCAACGTGCTGGTGGATGAACAGGGCCCGGTCATCATCGACCTGCCCCAGGTGGTGGACGCCGCCGCCAACAACCAGGCCAGGGCCATGCTGGAGCGCGACGTCAACAACATGCGCAACTACTACGGCATGTATGCCCCCGAGCTGCTCAAGACCCGCTACGCCCGGGAGATGTGGGCCCTGTATGAAGATGGCAAACTGACCCCCGACAGCGAGCTGACCGGCTTGTTCGAGGAGAGCCGCGAGCAGGTGGATCTCGACTCCGTGCTGCACGAGATCGAGAGCGCCCAGGAGGAGGCACTGGCCCGTCAGGCCAGGATGAAGGCCGAAGAGGAAGACAGCTACTGATCTTGCTAGTGGCCGTGGTCAGTGAAAAAAGAGCGCCTTGTGGCGCTCTTTTTTATTGTCTGCCGCTCAGTCCTGGCCCCTTGGCCGGGGCCAGCCGGTAAAACCGGAGCCAGCAGCGATCGCCGGCATGGTAGCGGCGATCCAGCCATTGCCCACCGGCGGCGGCAATGACCTTGAGCGAGGCGGCATTTGCCTCGTCACAGCTGATGAGCACGGGCTCGCTCAGCACATGGCGCTGCAGCCAGCCGAGCAGGGTGCGGGCGACGCCTTCACCCCGGCGGGTGGGACGGGTCTCGTAACCGATGTGGCCAAGCCACTGACAGGTGGCGGAGTTGTCGCCGTGACGCAGGCGCAAGGTGGCGAGGATCTCTTCCCCCTCGAGGGCAAAATAGGTGGTGGTAGATGGGTAGCCCGGCGGCAGATGCAGCCCATCGGCATGGGCGAGCAACTCCTGCAGCCACTGCTCCGGGTCGAATTGCGCCACCTGATAGAGCGGCAACCCGGCGGCGCCACATTCGGCCACGTAGCGGCGGTAGGCGGGGGCGTCGGTCAGCCGAGCGGCCCGGCACTCGATGGGGGGTTGCATCAGGTCTGGGTGGCCAGGGGCCACAGCGGCCTGGGTTCGCTGTGGTGCGGCTCCTGGATGCAGGCACGCTGGCGGCCGGCCTGCTTGGCGGCATAGAGTGCCCGATCCGCGCGTGGATAGGCCTGCTCGAAGCTCTCGCCCTGCTGCAGCGAGGTCAGCCCGATGCTGAGGCTGATGGGGCCGCCGGCCAGCGGCCGGGTGGCATCTGCTACCCGTTGCTGCAGGGTCTGGCAGCAGGCCGGCAGGGTCTGCGATGTCTCCATCACCAGCAGTGCCAGCTCGTCGCCGCCAAGGCGGCCGGCCAGCCCCGCCGGCGGCAGGCTCTCCCGGATCACCCGGCCCACCGCCCGCAACATGGCATCGCCTGCGGGGTGACCGTGGCGGTCGTTGATCTGCTTGAAGTTGTCCAGGTCGATCAGCAGTAACTGCCAGGGGCGGGCACTGCGACAGGCGCGCGCCGCCAGCTGCTGCTCGAAATGGTGGCGGCTGTCCAGCCCGGTCAGGGCATCCAGGTTGGCGCGCCGCTCCAGCTCGCGCTGGGTGGCAAGCAGCGCCTGCTGCTGGCGAGTGTGCACCAGGCTCAGCAAAATGAAGCTGCGGGCGATGGTAAAGAGCAGGCTGAGCAGGATCACCGGGCCGAGCAGGGGATCGGTGAGGCTGGAGGCGGCCGACTCCGGCCACCACTGATGCTTGGCGATCCTGACCAGCTGCAGGGCCAGTTGCAGGGCGAGCAGCAGGATGGCGAAGCGCAGCACCCGGTAGGCGGGTGCCAGTCGCTGATAGCGCCAGAGCTGCCACAGCAGCAGGCATATCTGCAGCGAGATGGCCCCGGAGAGCACCACGATCCGGCTGTGTATGTCATCCGCTGGCAGTTGCGCGGCGGTGACGGCGAACAGCAGGAAGCCGGCGAGGGCGAGGAGCGGGCAGAGCCAGCCGAAACGGTCGGCTTCGCGCCGAAAGAAGTGGCGCAGCCCCCGCTCATAGAGCAGCGGGGTGGCGATGATCAGCAGGTTGGTGAGCAGGATATTGGCAAGGGAGCTATCCCCCGTGAGGGTTCGCAGCAGCAGGCAGCCAAAGGCGGCGGCGATGGCCAGTTCGCTGGCCGACCAGTAGAGCAGGGAGCGCAGCGGTCGCTGGGTATGCCACAGGTAGGCGAAAATGGCCGCGACCCCGATGTGCGACAGGCTGACGAACAGCACCAGACTCAGCAACTGGGCCGAGGAAAACAGACTCTGCATCAAGGGTGTGGGCTCTTCCTGCCGGGAACGGCGCAGCGACCTCAGGGCCGGGTGACTGGGCCGGATCACAGCATGAATTGCGCCGCTGAGCAATGGTTTAAGTGATCCGTGCACGATCGCGGCAACAACCGCCACAAGAGGGCTGCTGACTCGATTAATCAGGGGCGGGGCATGACGCCGGGGCGTTTATGCTTCCCCCCTTCTTGGATCAGTTGCTCACGACCGGCAGCCGCATGACGGTGGCCTCCCGGCCGAGGTGGGCCAGCAGGCGGCGCACGTCGTCGAGGCGGATAAGCAGGGTGGCGGTATTGACCAGCGGGTGGCACTGCACCCGCTCGGCCTGCCAGATCGTTTCATCCACTATCAGTTCCACCGCTTTTTCCCTGTCGCGCACCATGGCGAGCAGGGTGACCGAGCCCGGGGTGAGGCCAAGCACGGATTCCAGCCGCTCGGGCGAGCCAAAGCTCAGCCGCTTGACCCCAAGGGTGCTCGCCAGCGCCTTTAGGTCGACCCGGCTCTCTTCAGGAGTCACCACCAGAAACAGTCGCTCGCTCTTCGGGTCGCGCAAGAAGAGGTTCTTGGTCTTGGCGGCGGGCAGCTTGGGCAGCAGCCGGCTGGCCTCCTCGCAGGTGAATACGGGGGCGTGATCGATGCGCTGATAGGGAATGGCCAGCTGATCCAGCAGAGAGTAAAGCGCCACCATGACCTCCTGATGTCGGGTGAAGAGTGAGTGTTGGATGAATGGCGCGGCGAATAAAGCTGCCACCGGCAGTCGCTGCCAGTCTGGCCGAGCTTACCAGTTTGCGGCGCGGCTCGCAGCCTGGCGTGGTCATTGCGGCTGGGCGTGCCGATTGCAGCAAAGCACTGTATGAACGTACAATGGTTCCATCCCAGCGTTGACCCCAGTAGCCTGCATGACCGAGATCAAGCCTGTTCCTCCCGTTACTCTGCCACTCGATGGCTTTATCCTGACCCGTCACGGGCGGGATGTGCGCGGTCGCAACGGACATGGCGAACGCACCGAGATCGTGATGTGGCTCTGGAGCGCGCAGGGGCCGGTGCGCCTGGTGGTGCCGGGGCAGGAGCCGGTCTTCTTCCTGCCCCAGAGCCATATGGAAGAAGCCGCCGAGCTGTTCAAGGGGGCAGGGGTGAGCGGGCGGTTTCGCCGCCTGCCGATGCACACCTTCGACGGCCGCGCCGTGGTGGGTTGCTACTTTGCCACCTTGAGCGCCTTTCACCGCGCCATCGAGCTGCTGCTCATCCGCGGGCTGGAGCACTTCGAGGCAGATATCCGGCTGCCGGAGCGCTATCTGATGGAGCGTTTCATCACCGCTGGTGTGCGCTTCGAGGGACGCACCCTCAAGAAAGGGGGCAAGCATGGCTACTGGGAGGTGAACGAGGCGCGCTGTGCGCCGCAGGCGGTGACGCCGACCCTCTCCTGGGTGTCGCTGGACGTGGAGTGCGCCATGGACGGGGCGCTCTTCTCGGTGGGGCTCTACAGCGAAGAGGATGCGCGAGTCATCATGATCGGCGTGCCGGAGGCCGATGCCGACAGCTGGGGGACCCAGGTCGAGTGGGTGGCGGACGAGAGCGCCCTGCTGAGTGCGCTGGAGCGCTGGTTTGTGCGGCACGACCCGGATCTGGTGATCGGCTGGAACGTGGTCAACTTCGACTTTCGCCTGCTGCTGCGCCGCGCCGAGCTCAACAAGCGGCGGTTGCGGCTGGGGCGCGGTCACGAGCTCTGCTTCTGGCGCTCATCGCGCAACGACCCCCAGAGCGGCAGCGTCATCATTCCCGGACGCATGGTGCTGGACGGCATCGACACCCTCAAAAGCGCCACCTGGCAGTTCCCGAGCTACAGCCTGGATGCGGTGGCGAGCGAGCTGCTCGGCCGTGGCAAGGATATCGAGGACGTGGCCAACCGGGGGGAGAAGATCACCGAGCTGTTCCACTCCGACAAGGAGGCGCTGGCCCGCTACAACCTGGAAGATTGCCGGCTGGTGTGGGAGATCTTCGATTTCTGCCACCTCATCCCCTTTGCCATCGAGCGTGCCTCCCTCACCGGCCTTGAACTGGACCGGGTTGGGGGCTCGGTGGCGGCATTTACCAACCTCTACCTGCCGCGGCTGCATCGCGGCGGCTACGTGGCCCCCAATTTGCCGGCCGACGGCGGGCTGGCGAGCCCCGGTGGCTATGTGATGGACTCCAAACCCGGCCTCTATCGCCACGTGCTGGTGCTCGATTTCAAGAGCCTCTATCCCAGCATCATCCGCACCTTCTGCATCGACCCCATGGGGCTCATCGAGGGGTTGCAACACCCAGAACACGCCATTGCGGGCTTTCGCGGCGCCATGTTCTCGCGCGAGCGCCACTTCCTGCCGGATCTCATCGCCACCCTGTGGGCGGCGCGGGATCGGGCCAAGGCCGCCAGCAACAAGGCGCTCTCCCAGGCCATCAAGATCATCATGAACTCCTTCTACGGGGTGCTGGGCTCGGGGGGCTGCCGCTTCTATGACCCGCGGCTTGCCTCCTCCATCACCTTGCGCGGTCACGGCATCATGCAGCAGACCCGGGAGTGGATCGAAGGGGAGGGCTTCGAGGTGATCTATGGCGACACCGACTCCACCTTCGTGCACCTGGGGCGGGATGCCAGCCCCGAGCAGGCGGACGAGATTGGCCGGCGGCTGGCGAAGATGATCAACGACAACTGGGCTGCGCTGATCAAGCGCGAGTTCAACCTGCCAAGCTATCTGGAGATCCAGTACGAGACCCACTATCGCCGCTTCCTGATGCCCACCATTCGCGGGCTGGAGAAGGGGAGCAAGAAGCGCTATGCCGGGTTGGTGGCAGGCGATCAGGCAGGTGAAGAGGAGCAGCTGGTGTTCAAGGGGCTCGAATCGGTGCGCACCGACTGGACGCCCCTTGCCAAGGCGTTTCAGACCCGCCTCTATGAAATGGTGTTTCACGACCAGGATCCCAGCGGCTATGTGCGCACCATGGTGGACGAGACCCGGGCCGGCCAGCACGACGAGTTGTTGGTCTATCGCAAGCGGCTGCGCCAAAAACTCGAGGAGTACCAGAAGAACGTGCCACCTCATGTGCGGGCGGCGCGCCTGGCGGACGAGGAGAACCTGCGCCGCGGCCTGCCCCAGCGCTACCAGCACAGGGGCTCCATCGCCTACCTGATGACTCTCAATGGCCCCGAGCCGCTGGAATACCGGCGCAGCGCCATCGACTACGAGCACTACATCGACAAGCAGTTGCGGCCCATTGCCGATGCGATCCTCCCCTTTATCGGCGAGTCGTTCGAGCGGATCTGCGGCCAGCAGCTCGATCTCTTTTAAGCGGTGTGGCGCGGGGAGAGGTTGACCCGCCAGGCATGGTTGAGCATGTGGCGGCTGCCGCCGTGCGGACGTCGGGAGAAGCTGGAAAGGGGAAATGCAAAAAGCCCGCTCGAGGAGCGGGCTTTTCTAATCTGGTGCGTCCTAGTGGATTCGAACCACCGACCCCCACCATGTCAAGGTGATGCTCTAACCAGCTGAGCTAAGGACGCAGGGTGCGCAAGGCGACTTTATCTGATTGCAGGGGAGTGGTGGGTTTAATTGGATTCGAACCAACGACCCCTACCATGTCAAGGTAGTGCTCTAACCAACTGAGCTATAAACCCACATCTGTGTTCAACCGGATTCGAACCAACGACATCGCCTACGCCATGTCAAAGTACTGTTCTAACCAATTGAGCTATAAATCCACATCTGCAATATATTCAAGCTGTTATGGTGCGTCCTAGTGGATTCGAACCACCGACCCCCACCATGTCAAGGTGATGCTCTAACCAGCTGAGCTAAGGACGCATAACAGGTTTCCATGATGGTGCGTCCTAGTGGATTCGAACCACCGACCCCCACCATGTCAAGGTGGTGCTCTAACCAGCTGAGCTAAGGACGCATTACGGAAAAGTGGTGGGTTTAATTGGATTCGAACCAACGACCCCTACCATGTCAAGGTAGTGCTCTAACCAACTGAGCTATAAACCCACTTTGCAAACCGGGTCACAAACCCGTTTCACCACACCAGCACTGCTGGCGTGGTCGGCATACTACCCATGCCCCCCAAGGCTGTCAACAGGCCGCACGCACAAAGCAGACTGTTTGCCCAGTTCTTGCGCAGCCTGTTGATTTTGCAGGCGAGTTTGCCCTATTGCGCCTTGGAGAGGGCGCTGCAGGCCTCCGGGCTGGCAAAGCGGCCATAGATATGACGCAGGCGGGCACCCAGCATCAGGGCGGCGCCGGTCAGGCCGACGATGAAACCGATCCAGAAGCCCTGCGGCCCCATGCGCGGCACCAGCCAGTCGGTCAGCCCCAGGATCATGCCGGTGGGCAGCCCCAGTCCCCAGTAGGCGACGATGGTGACGTAGAAGATCGCCTTGGTGTCCTTGTAACCACGCAGGGCGGCTGCGGCCACCACCTGCACCGAGTCGGAGATCTGGTAGATGGCGGCGAAGAACAGCAGTATGGCCGCGAGGGTGATCACCTGCAGGTCGTCGGTGTAGATACTGGCGATATGCTCGCGCAGCAGCACGGTGAGGGCGGCGGTACCGGCAGCCACCGCCATGCCCAGCATCAGGCCGGTGCGGGCGGCGACGCGGGCGTGCGCGGGCTGACCCTCGCCGATGCTGTGGCCGACCCGGATGGTGACACCCACCCCAATCGACAAGGGCAGCATAAACACCAGGCTGGAGAAGTTGAGGGCTATCTGGTGGCTCGCCACCGTCTCCGCACCGAAGGGGGCCAGCATCAGGGCCACCACGGTAAACAGGGTCACTTCGCAGAAGATGGCCATGGCGATGGGAAAGCCTAACCGGAACAGGCGCCAGATCCGGCTGCCGTTGGGGCGGGCGAGCCGGGAGAAGAGGTTGATCTCCTTGAAATGAGAGGAGAGCTTCACATAGACGATCATCGCCAGCAGCATGGCCCACAGCACGATGGCGGTGGCCACGCCGCAGCCCACGCCACCGAGCTTGGGCATGCCGAAGTGACCGTGGATGAAGACATAGTTGGCGGGGATGTTGACCGCCAGCCCCACGAAGCCGATCACCATGGTCGGCATGGTGTGGGAGAGCCCCTCGCTGAAGTTGCGCAGCACCTGGAAGAGTACGAAGGCGGGCAGACCCCACATGATGGCGTGCAAAAAGCCGGTGGTCTTGGCGGCCATGACGGGATCCACCTTCATCAGGTGCAGCGCCAGCGGGCTGAAATAGAGCGCCAGCATGGCGATCGGGATCACCATCAGCGCCAGCCAGAAGCCCTGATGCACGGCGGGACGTACATCGTCCCGCTTGCGGGCCCCGTTGAGCTGGGAGACGATGGGGGTGAGCGCCATGATGATGCCCTGGGTCAGCAAGATGATCGGCAGCCAGAAACTGGATGCCACCGACACCGCAGCGAGATCCACGGCGCTGACCTGGCCCGCCATCACGGTATCGACGAAGCTCATGGCGACCTGGGCCACCTGGGCCACCAGAATGGGACTGGCTAGACGAACGAGTTGCCTCGCCTCGGACCAATAACGTTGCACTGACACCTCCGAGTGGATCAGATAAAGCGTAAAAAGAGCGGGTAGCGGGAAGAGCCTTTGCACTCCCGAAACGGGAATGCAAAGTGCGGGGGGGTCATTCTAGCCTGAAATTCATCCGGGACGAAACGTTTGGCGCAAGGGCCGGATCAGGCGTCTTCGTGATCGCTGATCAGCAGGTTGGCGGCGGCGTAGGCGGCCTGTTCGCGCAGATCCGCCGGTACCCGCTCGTCCGATGCCACGGCATTGAGCGCCCTGATGGTGGCGGCAATCGCCTGTGGCACATAGCCCTGCTCCCCGGAGCCAATCTGGTTGTAGGCGATGCGAATGGCCTCACAGCATTGATATACCTGCATTTTTATTTCCTTGTCAGCGCTGGTTTGAATGCCGTCACTATAGCGATCGGCCGCCTGCTTGTCAGCCAGCGCGCTTGTCTGGGGCCCGTGGCGAGGTTACCCTGCCTTTTTTCGTAGCAGGAGACGAGACATGTTCACCGGCATAGTACAGGGGACCGCCGAACTGGTGGCCATCGACCAGCTGCCCAACTTTCGTACCCACGTGATCCGCATGCCGAGCCCGGCCTGGGGCGAGGGGCTGGCGCTGGGCGCCTCCGTGGCCCACAACGGCTGCTGCCTGACCGTCACCCGGGTCGAGGGGGAGCTGGTCAGCTTCGATCTGATGCAGGAGACACTGCGCCTCACCAACCTCGGCCAGCTGCAGCCCGGGGACAAGGTCAACGTGGAGCGGGCTGCCCGCTTTGGCGACGAGATTGGCGGCCACGCCATGTCCGGCCACATCATGGGCACCGCGCAGGTGGTGTCGGTCATCGACACCCCCAACAACCGGCAGGTATGGTATCGCCTCGCCCCCACGCTGATGAAATACGTGCTGACCAAGGGTTACATCGGCATCGACGGCATCAGCCTCACCGTGGGAGAAGTGCGCGGCTGCGAGTTCTGCGTCAATCTCATTCCCGAGACGCTGGCTCGCACCAACCTGGGTTGGGTCAAAGCCGGTTGGCACACCAACATCGAGATCGACCCCCAGACTCAGGCCATCGTCGACACGGTGGAGCGGGTACTGGCGGCCCGTCAGCCGGGGTAAGCTGACCAACGCGCCCTCAGGGATTTGCCATAGAAAAGGGCCTGCATCATGCAAGCCCTTGGCGATCTGGTGGGTGGGTTCACTGGCAGTCAGAACATCTGTTCGTCGTCTGCGTCCACAAACAGTTGCAGGCAGTCGCGCGCCTCATCCCGATGCAGTCGCAGATGGATGGGGTTGCAGCAGGCCATGCAATCCTCGTAGAACTCCTGATCCCCCTGGCTGGCATCCAGCTCGACCCGGGTATGATGGCCACAGTGGGGGCAGACGATGCGCTTGCTGGTGTACTCGATCATGATGACCTCCTCGGGCCCGTGGGCCGCCTATCTCCCCTGATTCTAGTTGGTTCGCTCTGTCCTGACCGCGAGCAAGCGCACGTTTATGACCGGGATCAAGGGAGGCAGGAGGTCAGTCCGGCAGCGCCTGCGTGCTGTTTACTTGACCCAGTTGGCCAGCATCTCGGCATCCAGCTCGGTGAGCGAGCGCAGCTGATGATCGGCAATGGCCAGACGAGGATCGCCCACCAGCGCGGGGTCGGGTACGATCAAGGCCTTCATGGAGGCCGCCTTGGCCGCCAGCAGGCCGGTGAAGCTGTCTTCGATGGCCAGGCAATGCACCGGCTCCACCCCCAGCTTCTCGGCGGCGTGGATATAGACATCCGGGTGCGGTTTGCCGAAGCGCTCCACCTCGGCGGAGTGAACCGCCAGGAAGCGATCGCGAATGCCGAGCTTGCCGAGCACCGCTTCTACCATGGCAAAGGGGGAGGAGGTCGCCAGACCAATTTTAAGGCCTTGCGCCTCAATGAGATCGAGTGCCTCCAGCACGCCGGCCTTGGCCTGACCTTCGGAGAGGATCAGCGCGTTGACCCGATCCAGAATGCGCTGCACCACCTCTTCCTGGCTGGGGCCGCTCCAGGGGCGCAGGCGATACCAGTGGGCCACCAGCTGATCGATGCGCACGCCGATGGTCGATTCGCAATCTTCCACCGTGTGGGGATGCCCCAGCTCGGAGAATACGGCCATCTGGGCCCGTTGCCAAAAGGGTTCCGAGTCGATCAGAACACCATCCATATCGAAGATCACGGCAGTTAACATCTTGTACTCCTGACATAGGTGAAGGGGGGATTATAAGCGAGGTGCCTCAATGCAAAAGGGGCATTGCCATGCCCCTTGCGCCGGATCACGCAGGTAAACGTTTGTTTGCGCGAGACAAAAAACAGCGGTCAGAAAATCACGTCCACCCTGGCGGCCACGGCTTTGGCCTGCTCGACCGCCTCGCGGCAATCTTCAGCCCGGGCCAGCGCCACGCCGAGCCGGCGGCGACCGGCGATCTCCGGCTTGCCAAACAGCCGCAACTGGGCACCCGGCACCAGCGCCAATGCCTCGCCAATCCCCTGATAACGGATGTCCTGGCTGTGACCCTCGCGCAGCACCACGGCGGAGGCGCTCGGCCCGTACTGGGTGATGGTGCCGACCGGCAGCCCCAGAATGGCGCGCACGTGCAGGGCGAACTCGGAGAGATCCTGGGAAATCAGGGTCACCATGCCGGTATCGTGGGGGCGCGGCGAGACCTCGCTGAACCAGACCTCATCACCCTTGATGAAGAGCTCGACCCCGAACAGGCCGTAACCACCGAGGGCCTCGACCACCTTGGCGGCGACTTCTTTGGAGCGGGCCAGCGCCAGTTCACTCATCGCTTGTGGCTGCCAGGATTCGCGGTAGTCGCCATCTTCCTGCCGATGGCCGATGGGCTGGCAGAAGTGGATGCCGTCGACGGCGCGTACCGTGAGCAGGGTGATCTCGTACTCGAAGGGGACGAAGCCCTCGACGATCACCTTGCCGCGGCCGGCGCGACCGCCCTCCTGGGCATAGGTCCAGCTCTCGTCGAGCTTGGCGAGATCGCGCAGCACGCTCTGGCCCTTGCCGGACGAGCTCATCACCGGCTTCACCACGCAGGGCAGGCCGATGGTGTCAACGGCGGCGACAAACTCCTCCTTGCTCTGGGCAAAGCGGTAGGGGGAGGTGGGCAAGCCCAGCGTCTCGGCAGCGAGGCGGCGGATCCCCTCCCGATTCATGGTGAGCTGGGTGGCGCGGGCGTTCGGCACCACCTTGACGCCCTCCTGCTCCAGGGCGGCCAGGGTATCGGTGGCGATGGCTTCAATCTCGGGAATGATGAGGTCGGGTTTGACCTCGGCGACCAGGGCGCGCAGGGCGGCGCTGTCCAGCATGTCCAGCACATGGGCTCTGTGCGCCACCTGCATGGCGGGGGCATCGGCATAGCGGTCGGCGGAGATCACCTCGATGCCGAAGCGTTGCAGCTCGATGGCGACCTCCTTGCCAAGTTCGCCGGAGCCCAGCAGCAGGGCGCGGGTGGCGCCGGGGCGGGTAGCGGTTCCAAACATGTGATCTCTCCTGATGTCGTGAGTGATGGTTGATGGCCGCTATTGCGCGAATAGCGGGCAAAAAAAGAGGCACGCATGGCGTACCTCAGGAAACGGATTTGTGGGCGCGCTGCTCCAGATGGGTGAGCAGGGTGATGGCGCCGATGATGATGGCGGCCCCGAGCCACAATCGGCCGGGTGGCGCCCAGCCAAACACCAGCCAGCCGGCCAGCACGTTCATCGGCAGCTTGGCAAAATCAAAGGGTTGTACGAACGAAGCCTCGGCCACGCTGTAGGCGCGGGCGATGGACATCTGGGCCAGTGCCGACAGCACGCCGGAGGCGGCCACCAGCAGCCACTGGGTTTCGCTCGGCCACTGCCACTCCGGCAGCGCCAGCATGGCGTTGAACGGGGTACTGAAGATGAGCAGGTAGACGACGATGGTGTGGGACGACTCGCTCGCCGCCTGATAGCGCACCAGCAAGGAGTAGCCGGCCCAGAACAGGGCCGCCGCCACCGGCAGCAGCGAGGCCCAGCTGAAATCGTCGGTCCAGGGGGCCAGGATCAGCATGGCGCCGACAAAACCGGCCAGGGTCGCCATAATGCGGGCCCGGCTCACCTGCTCTTTGAGAAAGAGCGCCGACCCCAGGGTGGCAAACAGCGGCGATGTCATCAGCAGCGCAATGCCCTGCCAGATGGGCACGGGCACCGCCAGCGCCCACAGCCAGAACTGGATGCCGACCACCGCCAGGGCGACCCGCAGCAGGTGCAGCCGCAGCTGGTTGGTCATCAGCGACTGGCGCAGACCGTGACGAATGAGCCAGGGCAGCAGGCAGATCAGGGCAATCAGATATTGATGGAAGGCGACCTGGGTCGAAGGAAGGCCGAGCTTGAAGCTGACATACTGGCTCAGGCTGTTGACGGCGGCGAAGCAGAGGCCCGCTACCATCATCCAGACTGCACCGGCAAAGGGAGAGTGCCTGCGCGAGGGTGTCATGGGATCCGGAACGCTGAAAAAAGTGCGGCGGATCATAACGGCAATCGTTTGTTCTGCCAAGCCTTGGCGGGGCGGGGGAGCGGTGGCTGGCGAGAGAGTGAGCAAACATCAAATATTTTGAATAAGTTGAGCATCTATTTTCGCTATCTGTATAGAAGCCCAATGTTTAGAGTGACCTCCATCGACAGCACCGCTGTTCAACCGACAACCAAATGGAGTTTCACCATGGCCAATATCCTCGTACTCAAGTCCAGCATCCTGGGCCAATATTCCCAATCCAACGCCCTGATCGACGGTTTTCTGGCCGACCATCAGTCCGACACCGTCACCGTGCGTGATCTGGCGGCCCTGAACCTGCCGGTACTGGATGGCGAGCTGGCTTCTGGCCTGCGCGGTGGTGAGAACCTCAATGAGCGTCAACTGGCCGTGCTGGCCCAATCCGACGAGCTGGTTGCCGAGTTGAAGGCAAGCGATCTGGTGGTGATTGCCGCCCCCATGTACAACTTCAACATCCCGACCCAGCTGAAGAACTGGATCGATCTGGTGGCCCGCGCCGGCGTCACCTTCCGTTACACCGAAACCGGTCCGGTCGGCCTGGTGGAAAACACCCGCGCCCTGGTGATCAGCCCCCGCGGCGGCATGCACGTCGGCAGCGCCACCGATCTGGTGACCCCCTACATGCGTACCGTGCTGGGCTTCATCGGCATCAAGGACGTGGACTTCATCTACGCCGAAGGCATGGGCATGGGCCCGGATGCCCAGGCCAAGGGCATCGAGCAGGCCAAAGGCCAGCTGGAGACCCTGGCACTCTGATCAAGACGGCACTTTGCCAGACGTCAGAAAGCGACAACGCAGCCCTCGGGCTGCGTTGTCTGTTTTGGGGCCTTGCGGCGAATGGGGCCGGGTAGGTCAATCCCGCAGAAAACGGCGACAGCCGCTGCCGACCATCAGGCAGACCGCCACCAGAGAGCCCAGCAGCAAGGTGGTAAGCCACTGCTCGGCGCTGTCGGGCAGGCGCGGTGACAAGAGGCTGATCATCAGCAGGGCACAGAGGGTGATCAGGCTGGTTGGGCGGGTCAGGAACATCATGGGTCATCCTTGGCTGCGGCTGGTGAGTAGAAGGCTAACCGCGGTCTGTGACAGCAAGATGTATCCATACCTCTTGCCGCAGGTCAGTTGACCGGGGTAGCCATCACCATAGCAGCTTTTGCCGCCGGAGCCAGCGGTATGGGCCGGGTTGTGATCCGGATCCCTATCTGAACTGCTTCTGATCTTCCTGATAATGGAAATCACCGCTGGCCAGCCTGGCGACCAGCGCCGCCTTGTCGAGATCCTGCGACTTGCAGAGATCATCGAGATCATCGAAGCGATCACGCAGTTGCATGTTGACCAGGCTCAGCAGCATGTTGACGTCCATGGTGGCAAAGTTGTTCAGGTTCATGAGGGTCGCTCGCTATCTAGCAGGTGAAGTTGTTCGATGGCGTCGCTGACGCTTTGCAGGTGCAGACGAATGGATTGACGCGCCTCGGCCGGCAGGTAGTCGGTGAGGGTGTGCTGCCAGCTGCCCGCTTCGGTCTTGAGCTGCTGGAACAGGGTGAGCCCCGCCTGGGTGAAGGAGACCAGACTGACCCGCTTGTCGTGCTCGCTGCTCTCGGTGAACAGGATCCCTTTCTCCACCAGCCGGTGAATTTCGCGGGAGATCCGCACCTTGTCCATTCCGCTCGCCTCGACCAGCTCTTTCTGGCTGATGGGGTAGTTGGGGCCGAGCACCATCATCAGGCGCCATTGGGGCACCGTCAGCTGATAGCGCTGCTGGTAAAACTGCTCAAAGGTGTCGCGCACCATCTCGGCGGCGTGAACCAGCTGATAGGGGGGATAGTGGGCAAGCAGCTCTATGATCTTTGACATATGACATCCTGCTGTGACGGCTGCATCGGGTGCAGTTTCTCTTGATACTTTGGCCTTGATGATACGTAACACAAGGCCGTTTGTCTGAACATGCACCAGAGAAATGTGCGGTTGCGCACGTCATCCGCCGCAACCGGGTCTGTTCGAGGCTGGTTTTGTGGCTGCGGCTCAGCCTTTGCGCAGCCAGATCAAAGCGTTGTGCTTGAGCCAGGCCTCGCGGCTTTGCAGGGTGTAGAGCGCCGCTTCGTCGCGACTGCCCGCCTGCCAGCTGTGGGGCTCCTGTTTGGGCAGCTTGCGCTGGCCCAGCAGGCAGGCCGGCACATGGGCGTTGGCCTTGATGGCGGCGCTCAGCAGCGGCTGCGCGGCCTCGGTGCCCGCGCAGACGAACGTCATCAGCGCCTTGTTATAGAGCAGCCAGCTGGAGGCTTCATCAAAGCGCACCAGCAGGGCCTGCAGCGCCTGCCACTCCCCTTGCAGGGCATAGAGGCTGGAGAGGGGATAGCGGCAACCCAGCTCGTCGGCCACGCACAGCTCGAGCAGCGCCAGATATTCGCTGCGCGCCTGTTCCAGCTGGCCGAGGCGCAGCAGGCAGTCGGCCCGTCCGGCCCGGGCGGCCAGCAGCGGACGCGCTTCGTGGGCACTCCAGCCATGGCCGGCAATCTGCTGCCAGAAGGCGGCGTCGAACAGCGGCTCGGCGTCGGCGATCACCTTGTCGAACCAGCCGAGGCGACTGTGCGGATCGCGACTGGCATCGGCCAGTTCGAACCACTGCTGCCACTGCTCGGCCTGCTCGCTGTCCAGCGCCAGCTCCGTGCTTGGCACGGCCTGATACTCGTCCAGTTGCAGCAGCTGGTTGAGGGCGGTCTTCATGTTCTGGCGCTGACGCTTGCAAAACTCCATGAAGGGGAGGTCGCTGCCGGCGGCCGAGTGGAGCATCTGCGCCATGGGTTTGTCGCGAAACAGGCTCAGCTCGGCGGCCAGGCTGAAACGGTACTGGGTGGTCGGGTCGTTCAGATCCTTGGGCTTGGGCCAGGTGGCAAAGCCCTGGCTGAAGCCGTAGCACCACTGACCGAGCGGGTGACTCTGCTCGAAGACCTGTTCCGGGCTCTCGGTGGAGAGGCGGCACTGGCTCGGCAGGGCGAGCTGGGCCTCATCGGCCTGGGCTTCCAGCTCGGCGATCAGATGGTGCAGCGCGTCGCTGCTCTTCTCATCCAGTTCGGCGTCATGGGGCAACAGACCGGCCAGCGGGGCCTGCCAGTCAGGGGCATCCGGCCCGACCAGGCGGGCGCACAAAAAGCCGTGCAGCGCCGGGTAGGTCATGTCCTGCCCACTGTGGGTCTGGATCCATTGATTGAGATGACGGGTACGAGTGGATGAATTCATCGACAGTTCCTCTGGATTTTGACAGCGGCGAAGTCTACCCAAAAGTGGGGTTATTTGCAGCTAAAGGGCGGCTGACTGGCGATTATATCGCCGTAAAGCGGCCAAAAGGCCCTGAAAATCACCCGCGAACCGGGCAAGGGACTAGGCCCTGTTACCGCTCTTGGGGTAACATGCGCGCCCATACGGACAATGAAAAATTGGCCATCCGGACAATGAAAGAAGAGAACACCATGCTACAGATTGGCAAGATGAACACCCTTACCGTAGTCGAGCTCGAAGAGCGCGGCGCCTGGCTTGCGGCCGACGAATATGGCGAGCTGCTGCTGCCCAAACGCCAACTGCCGGAAGGGGTGGCCGAAGGCAGTGAGGTCAAGGTCTTCCTCTATCTGGATGCCGACTGCGAGCCGGTGATCACCACCGACAAGCCGTTTGCCATGGTGGACGACATCGTCGGCCTCAAGGTGGTCAATGCCAACAAGATTGGCGCCTTCCTCGACTGGGGCATGAAGAAGGATCTGTTCGTGCCGACCCGTGAGCAGAACAAGCCGATGCAGGTGGGCCATGTCTATCTGGTGCGGCTGATGCTCGATCACGAGGGGCGCATGGTAGGCACCAGCCGCCTCGAGCGCTTCCTGCGCACCGACAAGCCCCCCTTCAAGGCGGGTGACGAAGTGACAGCCCTGCCCGGCGAGCGCACGCCGCTCGGCATCAAGGCGATCGTCAACGGCGAATACGCCGGCATGCTGTTCAAGAACGAGGTATTCGGCCGGGTGACCACGGGCCGGCCACTGACCGCCTGGGTCAAGCAGGTGCGTGACGACGGCAAGCTGGACCTGACCCTGCAAAAGCCGGGCATGGCGCGAATGGACGATGCCGGCGAGCTGATCCTGGCCCGTCTCAAGAAACAGGGCGGCAGCCTGGCGGTGGGTGACAAGAGCGAACCCGAGCTCATCTACAAGCTGCTCGGCATGAGCAAGGGCACCTTCAAGAAGGCCATCGGCGGCCTCTACAAGCAGGGCAAGATTGTGCTCGAGGACAACTGCATCACGCTCGTGGCTGCCGATAACGCGCCGGATGGCGAATAAGTGCCGAGCCCCTGCATTGGCCATTGCCAGGCAAAGGACGGCCTCTGCCTCGGCTGTGGCCGTACCCTGACCGAGATAGGTCGCTGGTCCGCCATGGACAGTGATGCCCAGCTGGCGGTGATGGCGCAGCTGGATGGTTCAACCAGCACCCACCGCTGCCCTGGCTGTGGTGAGCCGGCATTTTGCGCCGTGTCAGCCGGCGCGACCATCGCCGAGTGCTGGTGCAGCCAGTTGCCGGCCCTGCCCATGGGGGAGGCCAGCGCCTGCTGGTGCCGCCGTTGTCTGGTCAAGGCCATTGCGGCCTGCCCCTGAGGGGCTCAGTAGAAAAGAGAAAGGCGCCGAGGGCGCCTTTTTCATGCCTGTTGCTGGCGGTGCCAGCGTACATGGACATCGTGCTCATTGAGATGGCGGGGCAGCAGGAAGGTGGCAAAAATCACCTCAAACTCCTCCTGATGATCCAGCAAGCCGACCCACACCTCGACCCAGCGCTCCATGTCGACCGGCACACCGAGTTCGGCTGACCAGTCGGCGTTGGGCAGGGTCGCCTCGACGGCACCACGCTGTTCGAACTCCAGGGTGATGTCGACGATTTGTTCGGGGGCCAGCATGTCTGCGGCCTGCTCAAGAAACTGATCATAGGCCCATTCGACCAGTTGATCCGGGGTACGCTGTTCCATGAAATCACTCCAGATACATCGAGGTTCGCTACTGTAGCAATTATTGGCGGTGGCGGCCAGACCAGTGGCCATGGTGCACCGGGTCTGGGCAAGGGCGCCGGCAAAGGGGTATGGTTGAAGGGGGCGAGGGCAAGGGAGAGGTGCCATGAAACGACGGACAAGGCGACAGCAGATCAAACGGCGGCGAGAGGCCTGGTGGTGGCACTATCTGCCGCTGCATCGGGGCACCATCGGCGGCCATCTGGGCCCGCCGGCAGACGATCCGACCGCCAGCAGTTGAGCCTTGGCAGCCGGCTCGTCAATCGGCCTGATGCACCTTGTTGAGGGTTACCTGCCCCAGCTGGCCCATCTGACGGCGGATCCAGGCCGAGCGCTGCTGGACGTAGGGTGAAGGAGGCTTGACCCGGTAGCGCCAGGGATTGGGCAGGGCGGCGGCCAGCAGGGAGGCCTCGTAGCGGGTCAGGCGGGCGGCCGGTTTGCCGAAGTAGTGTCTGGCCGCGGCCTCGGCGCCGTAGATGCCGGGCCCGAACTCCACGATATTCAGGTACATCTCGAGAATGCGGGACTTGTCCCAGCCCAGCTCCATCAGCAGGGTGAACCAGGCCTCGATCCCCTTGCGCAGGAAGCTGCGATCGCTCCACATGAAGAGATTCTTGGCTGTCTGCTGGCTGAGGGTGCTGGCGCCGCGTACCCGCTCGCTGTGCTGATTGTGCTTGAGGGCCGAACTGATGGCATCCATGTCGAAGCCGTTGTGCTCGGCAAAGCGTTGATCTTCGGCGGCGATCACCGCCAGTTGCAGCTCGCGGGAGATCTGCTCGAGCGGCACCCAGTCGTGCTTCACCTCGGCTACCTTGGCCGGTGGAAACAGCGCCCGCTCGAGGCGCCAGGTCCACATGGGCGGATCGATGAAGCGCAGCAAGGCCACCGAGACGATGGTGCTGAGCAGCGCCGCCAGCAGCAGTTTGCCGAGCCCGCTCAGCAGGCGTCTGGCGAGGGCGGGACGCACGGGGTCGGGCTCCCAGACGTAGTGGCTGGGATCATCGGGATCCGGAATTATTGGGGCAGCCATTCGATGTGGCAGAACTTCTCGTCAACACGGCGGGAGAGCAGCATGCGGGCGAACAGGTGCTCGTACTCTTCCTGTTCGTTGCCAAGCCCGATCCAGACTTCGGCATACTCGGCGTCGCTGACTTCGAACCCTACATCCGCTTCCCAGTCATCGGCCGGATCGGTTTCCGCCAGCAGGCCGCGATCATTGAACTCCTGATTGAAGCGGGCAATCTCCTGCTCCGGCAGGTTGTCGGAGGCCAGCTCCATGAAGAGTTCCAGAGCGGTGTCGAGCAGTTCCTCGACGCTGTGCATTTCGTCGTTCAAAGACATAAGCGGTCTGTTCCAGCTGAAAATAAAAGAAAAACCCCGTCGGCAAGGCCGGGCGGTGGCGCGCGGTATTCTAGCTGGCCCCTGCTTGCTTGGCGAGTACGGCTGGCGGCGCCGTGGCAATAAAAAACCGGATCCTGGCACAGGATCCGGTCTTCATTGGGGGAAGGGGTCACGCATAGGGCGTCAGCTCATCCCTTCTTGTCATCGGCGAAAGTGATGTTGAGCTCCAACACGGACAACTCATCACTCTTCTTGTCCAGCTGGACCGTGATCTTGTCAGGGTCGATCTGCACATATTTACGGATCACGTCGAGAATATCCTGCTTGAGCTGGGGCAGGTAATCCGGCCCCCCTCTGGATGAACGCTCGTGAGCCACGATGATCTGCAACCGCTCTTTGGCCAGTTGTGCGGTGCTCTGTTTCTTGTTGGAACGAAAATAATCCAATAATGACATGCTTAACTCCCGAACAGTCGGCTAAAGAAGCCCTTCTTTTCTTCTTCCAGAAAACGAAAATCCTTGGTGTCGCCCAGCAGACGGGCAACGGCATCCTCATAGGCCTGACCGGCATCGGACTCCTTGTCCAGGATGACGGGTTCCCCCGAGTTGGAGGCACGCAGCACCGCCTGGGACTCCGGGATCACCCCGAGCAGTTTGATGGCCAGGATCTCCTGCACGTCCTGCACGCTCAGCATGTCGCCACGGTTGACGCGAGTCGGGCAGTAGCGGGTGAGCAGCAAGTGTTCCTTGATCGGGTCTTCGCCACGTTCGGCACGGCGGGACTTGGAGGCCAGGATGCCGAGGATTCGGTCCGAGTCGCGCACGGACGAGACTTCCGGGTTGGTGGTGACGATGGCCTCGTCGGCGAAGTAGAGCGCCATCAGGGCTCCCGCTTCGATCCCCGCCGGAGAATCGCAGACGATGTAGTCGAACTTCATCTCGGTCAGCTGATCCAGGATCTTCTCGACCCCTTCACGGGTGAGGGCGTCCTTGTCCCGGGTCTGGGAGGCGGGCAGGATGAACAGGTTTTCGCAGCGCTTGTCCTTGATGAGGGCCTGGTTGAGGTTGGCCTCGCCATTGATGACGTTGACGAAGTCATACACCACGCGCCGTTCGCAGCCCATGATGAGGTCCAGATTTCTCAGACCAATGTCAAAATCGATGACCACGGTCTTGTGGCCACGCTGAGCTAAACCGGTACTCAGGGCCGCGCTGGTTGTGGTCTTGCCAACGCCACCTTTACCCGATGTAACGACTATGATTCGCGCCATTCTCGCTTCCTTGTAACTCTATTTGATACGGTCTATACGGAGTTGTTCGTTATCCAGCCGGACATGAACCGGCTGCTGGATGAGGCCGGCCGGCAATGCATCGCTCAGCTGGAATGTGCCTGCGATGGAGAGCAGCTCGGCCTGCAATTGCTGGCAATAGATCCGTGCCTGGGGGTTGCCCTTGGCACCGGCAATGGCCCTGCCGCGCAGAGTGCCATAAATATGAATACTGTCGTCGGCGATCACTTCGGCGCCCGGACTGACCGAACCCAGCACCACCAGCGAGGTGCCGGCGGCATAGAGCTGCTGGCCGGATCGCACCGGGCCCACATGCACCTTGCTCGCGACAAGCGGAGCCGGCACGGCTTTCACCTCAACGATGGGTGCCGGGGTCGGCTCTGGCTGGGGTTGCGGCTCGGCCTTGCGGCTCTTGCCGGAGGCCATCACCGCCAGTCCGGCCGCCTTGGCGGCCGTCTTCATCGCCTCGCTCTGGGCCCCCGTGATCCCGACCAGCACGAAGTCTTCCGATTCCACCAGCTCCTTGAGCTGCTCGAAGTCGGGGATATCGGTGAGCCGTTCCACATTGATGACGAGGGGGGCACAATTAAAAAACTGGGGCGCCTGAGCCACTTTGGCCGCCAGCAACTGGCGGATCCGCTCAGGTTTGCCATCGCTGATATGCAACACAGAAATAGTGAAGGTGGTCCCTTTCAATTCGTTATCGCGCTCAACCATGAATCTTCCCCGAGACAGAGACGGTAATCCGTTATTGTTATTCAATTCCCGATGTTATAGTTTGCCATCCTCAGAGGCAATAAACCGGTTGGATTATATCAATTTCCATGTTGTGTGCAGTCTATAAAAGTCGCAAAAAAGCCGAGACCTATCTTTTTGTTGAAAGAAGAGAGGATTTTTCCCGCGTACCCGAGGTGCTGATGAGTGCATTTGGCCGTCCCGAACTGGTATTGATGACCAAACTGGACCCAGCCAAGCCCTTGGGGATCGCCTCCACCAGCCGGGTGATGGGGGCGCTGCAGAGCCAGGGCTTCTATCTACAGGTGCCACCGCCACCGGAAAACCTGCTGGAACAACACAAGGCCCAATTAAAGGCCGAACGGGAATGAAGGGTCGGCTGGCTCTGTTATTGATAAGCGGGATCGTCAGTTACCCGCTGCAGGCCAGCCCCGATTTTGAACATTATGTGACGGGCCTCAAACAAGAGGCCCTGGCCGCCGGGATCTCGCCGGCGACGGTCACTGCCGCCTTCGCCGATATTCACCTGATCGAGGTCGCCATCCGGCACGATAAAAATCAGCCGGAATTTAAACAGACCCTCGCCACTTATATTCCTCGCGCCGTGCCGCAATGGAAAGTCAATCAAGCCAAACGGCTATATCGTCAGTATTTGCCGCTGCTCACAAAAATAGGGGCGGAATATGATGTGCAACCGCGTTTTATTGTCGCCCTGTGGGGCATTGAAACCAATTTCGGCAAATTGACCGGCAAATATCCGCTGGTGTCGTCGCTGGCGACCCTGGCCTGGGAGGGGCGCCGTGAAGCCTTCTTCAAGGGGCAGTTGTTTGACGCCCCGCGAATTCAACTTCGAAGTGCAATTCCCGATTAAAAATCAGGCTGCTTTCAGAAGTTCGTCAAAAACCACCTGTGG
>NZ_JAPCIV010000023.1:0-47088 GCF_027707585.1 Aeromonas sp. QDB39
GCTACACGCCGAAACAGCGTCTGGCACAGGCCGCATGACCTCTACTTTTGAATGCCCCTAAAAATGGGGGGATTACCCACTCTTCCGCATCGGGAACCATATCATTGGGGTAGAGCCGCCGAAACTCGTTTACGAGCCAAGGGGCCAGATACTTCTCCTTGTACTCAGATGCTGCAGGGTCATACGACCGACTATCGAACTTTACTGGAGCTCCACTACCAACCCAGAGCAGGTCTTCGAGTGTCAGCATCTCTCCGGTGGCAAGATTAATGTTTAATGGCGAATCACCAAAGTCAGGGTGTGCACCACCGCAAAAATAGCCGGTAAAGATACTGGCGCTGAGCAAGTTCGGACTGATGAAACGGGGCGTAACCGTCTGGTCGAATTCCCCACCCATAGGGGTACTCATACACTGAAAATAACTGGCGACCTCGCTCCACTGACGCTCTGCCAGCACATGATTGAGTTTCCCAAGCTGCTCAGCAGGTAGCCCTGACGTAATGCGAAAATACGCAATTTTGCTTTGCGGCTCTTGCAGCCATTGCAAGCTATAACCCTGAAATGACTCTCGCTTGCCCGGTTTTAGTGAAAGTCCTTCAAGTCGCATGAGTTCATAAAGATCACGCTTACGCCAGCTGACAAGAACCGGATCCTGTATATCAATGGCGCTGCTATCGACCACCTTCAATGCCACAGAAATAGGCTTCTTCCCGGCCCATGTTCCCTGAAGGCCATTACCGGAGCGCTCGAGGAGCATGGCGATCTTTTCGGGTTCACTGTTATCCCACAATTCTGAGAGCTGCAGGGTCTTACCCTCCCACTTACCCGACAGGGGAATATCCTTTCGGTACTTGCGGTAGAAGTAACGCCCACTGACCGTACCATCTGATGACGTATCAAGGGTCATCACTACCGGCATTCGTCCTACCTTGCCCTGATACACCTCGCTGGCCTGCGTAACCATAGCTAGCAACAAACAACCCAACCCCAGCCAAAACCTTGCTATCACCCTTCTCTCCTGTGTTGTGGCTATTGTCCATCCTCACGCTGCCCACTCATCAGAGTGGGCATATTGAAATTTTCTCTCGCAGAAATGGGCAATCAACAGATGAAACAGGAACCATACGATTCCGGCTTTCATCATGCCAACTCAAACACGAGCAAGCCAAGCAATTAAGCCCAGTTTTTAACTTCTTTCAGACCGCAGAAAGGATCTTTGGCATCTAGAGCGTCTTCGATACGGATCTGTCGCTTGTTCTGGTAAAAAGCCCCGCATTGCGGAGCTTTTTGTTATCGGCAGTAGCCAACTCAGTTGACGGCAACCGGCTGACCCAGCGCATCCGGCGGGGTCTGGAACTCGCGCTCGGCGTCGTCGAAGCGCTCCAGCATGGCCTTGGAGGGGGCCTTGTCCAGCAGGCTGAACACCACAATGGCGAGTCCGGAGAAGAGGAAGCCAGGGATGATTTCATAGAGCCCCAGCCAGCCGAACTGCTTCCAGACGATGACGGTCAGGGCGCCTACCAGCATGCCCGCCAGGGCGCCGTTGCGGGTCATCCGCGACCAGAGCACGGAGAGCAGCACCACGGGGCCGAAGGCGGCACCAAAGCCGGCCCAGGCGTAGCTCACCAGCCCCAGCACCCGGTTTTCCGGGTTCATGGCAACGCTGATGGCAATCAGCGCGATCACCAGTACCATGGCACGACCGACCCACACCAGCTCCTGCTGGGAGGCGTTCTTGCGCAGGAACGGCTTGTAGAGATCCTCGGTGATGGCGCTGGAGCAGACCAGCAGCTGGCAACTGAGGGTACTCATTACCGCCGCCAGGATGGCGGAGAGCAGCACCCCGGCAATCCAGGGGTTGAACAGGATCTTGGAGAGCTCGATGAAGACCCGCTCCGGGTTGCCGGTGACGCCGGCCGCCTGCTCGGTGAAGGTGGAGAAGTAGGCCAGGCCGAAGAAGCCGATGGCGACGGCGCCGCCCAAGCACAGCACCATCCAGGTCATGCTGATACGGCGGGCATTGGCCATGGAGTGGTGGGAATCCGCCGCCATGAAGCGCGCCAGGATGTGGGGCTGGCCGAAGTAGCCCAGGCCCCAGGCCATCAGCGAGATGATGGCGATGAAGTCCAGGTTCTTGAACATGTCGAGGTTGCTGGCGTTCTGCGCCGCCACCTGCACCATGGCTGTGTCGATGCCGCCCACCGCGATGATGACGAACACCGGGGTGAGGATCAGGGCGAAGATCATCAGGGTGGCCTGCACCGTATCGGTCCAGCTCACCGCGAGGAAGCCGCCGAAGAAGGTGTAGGTGATGGTGGCCGCGGCACCGACCCAGAGGGCGGTGTCATAGCTCATGCCGAAGGTGCTCTCGAACAGGCGGGCACCGGCCACCACGCCGGAGGCGCAGTAGATGGTGAAGAACAGCAGGATCACCAGGGCAGAGAGGATGCGCAGCACCCGGCTCTTGTCCTCGAAGCGGTAGGTGAAGTAGTCCGGCAGGGTCAGGGCGTTGCGGTTCTTCTCGGTATGCACCCGCAGCCGACCGGCGACCCAGCGCCAGTTGAGATAGGCCCCCAGGGTGAGGCCGATAGCGATCCAGCTCTCGGAGATGCCGCCGATGAAGACGGCGCCCGGCAGGCCCATCAGGAGCCAACCGCTCATGTCGGAGGCACCGGCGGAGAGGGCGGTCACCCAGCTCCCCATCCGGCGGCCGCCGAGAATGTAGTCGTCAAAGTTGCGGGTGGCGCGATAGGCGATAAAGCCGATCAGAACCATCCCGAGGATGTACACCAGAAAGGTGATGAGCATGGGTGTGCTGGCTGTCATTCAAAACTCCGTTATGTGACGTGTGTACCCGTTCTGACGACGGGCTCTTCCTTAAAAAAACCGCCCTAGCTTAATCAGCAGATCCCATGACCTCAACCTTTTTTAACAAACAGAAAACACAATATAAACGTTTCATCTTTAACCAACAGACCAGCTTTGCCCCGTTCCACCAGATTTTATCCTGACGCAGCAACTGCTTATCCGCCGGGCACGATCCGCGGCACAACCCCGCCACGGCCGTAAAAAAAAGCCCCGACCAGCGGTCGGGGCCATGTCGGCAAGCACCAATCAGCGATTGATCGCGATCGGCATGCCGCTGCGCTGCTCCAGCGCCTGCTTGACCAGCTGGGAGTCGCTGTCGGCGTGGGCGATGAAGCGGGTCACCGCCGGGGTCATCGGCAGCGGCGCAGGCAGGCTGGAGTTGAACTCCTCCTGATTGCGGGAGAGCGGCTGATGCACTTCCAGGTAGCGGCGACCATCCGGCTCGACACTGGCCTTGATCGGCTGGTTGACGAACTGGACGCGGGTACCGACCGGTACCTTCTTGAACAGGTACTCGATGTCGTCGTTGCGCAGGCGCACGCAGCCGTGGCTCACCCGCAGGCCGATGCCGAACTGGGCGTTGGTGCCGTGGATGGCGTACATCTTGCCGATGTAGAGCGCGAACAGCCCCATGGGGTTGTCCGGGCCGGCCGGCCATACTGCCGGCAGGCTTTCACCACGGGCGGCATATTCGGCATGCATCTTGGCGGTCGGGGTCCAGGTCGGGCCCGCCTTCTTGCGCTGCACGCTGGTCACCCAGTTTTCCGGGGTGTCGGTGCCGAGCTGGCCGATGCCGATGGGCAGTACTTCCACCACCTTCTTGCCTTTCGGGTAGTAGTAGAGGCGCATCTCGGCCACGTTCAGCACGATGCCTTCACGGGGCGCATCCGGCAGGATCAGCTGGTGCGGCACGATCAGCTTCTCGCCGGTCTGCAGCAGCAGGGGATCCGCCTTGGGGTTGGCCTCCAGCATGTTGGTCAGCCCCAGCTGGAATTTGGCGGCAGCGGCCTCCAGCGGCTGACCGTTTTCTTCGGCCGGGACCACGTATTCCAGATTTTCACCCACCAGGCGGCTGTTGGCCGCAGGCAGGGCGTATTCAACCGCGAGCGCAGGCGCGGCGCCCAAGAGGAGGCTGCAGCACAGCGCGGCCGCAGTAGTGTGGAGGAGCTTCATAACTTTCCTGTAATGGATGACGTGGTTCAAGACTCTGGGCTGACCCGGAAACGGCGGGCGATCCGGGGGGCGAAGAGAAGGCCGCCATTTTTCTCCTCTGCCGGACAAATTTCAACTGACAAGTGGCGGCGGGTCAGCGATTAATATCGCTTTTTTTAGCCGCCGCCAGCCCCTGCCTATCGGTGGTTTACCCCTTTTGCCAGGCGCGCATATCGTAACCTGTGGGAGATTGGTGCAACCGCAGATGAAATTGCTCAATGATGGCAAAGATGTGGTCGAAAATGTCGGCCTGGATCCCTTCGTAATCGGCCCAGGCGGTGGTCGCCGTGAAGCAGTAGATCTCCAGCGGCAGGCCGTCCGAGGTCGGTGCCAGCTGGCGCACCATCAGGGTCATGTCCTTGCGGATGCCGGGGTGAGCGCGCAGGTAGGCGTCCAGATAGGCGCGCAGGGTGCCGAGGTTGGTGAGGTGACGACCGTTGATGGGGCAGCTGATGGCGTCGCTCAACTGCTGGTTGTAGGCGCTCAGCTCCTGCTCCTTGCGGCTCAGATAGGGCGCCAGCAGCTGGGCCTGCTTGAGCTGCAACTGCTCGTCCGCCGTCAGGAAGCGCACGCTGGTCATGTCGATGTTGACGCTGCGCTTGATGCGCCGACCACCCGACTCCGTCATCCCCTGCCAGTTCTTGAAGGAGTCGGAGATGAGGGCATAGGTGGGGATGGTGGTGATGGTCTTGTCCCAGTTCGACACCTTGACCGTGGTGAGACCAATGTCGGTCACCTCGCCGTCGGCGCCGTACTTGTCCATCTGCAGCCAGTCACCGACGCTCAGCATGCGGTTGGCAGAGAGCTGGATCCCCGCCACCAGCCCGAGGATGGGGTCCTTGAACACCAACATCAGCACTGCGGTCATGGCACCCAGACCGCTGAACAGGAACAGCGGCGACTTGCCGAGCAGCAGGGCGATCATCAGGATGCCCACCAGGATGCTGCCCACCAGCTTCACCCCCTGGAAGATACCGCGCAGGGGCAGATCCCGCCCGAGCCGGGTATAGCGACTCACCGACAGCATGCAGTCGAGCAGGGCAAACAGGGAGAGCAGCAGGAACAGCAGGATCCAGAGCTGGGCCACCATCTCGATCAGTTGCAGGCTATCGGAGTTGCGCGGCAGCCAGATCTCGGCCTGACCGAGCAGCACAGCCCCCTGCAGCACGAAGGCAAGCCGGTAGAACAATCGCTGCTGCAACTGGGGCGGCAGCCACACCTGCTTGGTCTTGCCGAGCACCCCCACCAGCCGCACCAGCAGTACCCGGTGCAGCAGCATGTGCAGCAGCAGCGAGGTGAGCACGATAAAGCCGAGGGCAATCACCAGCCCCATCATGCCGGTTACCTCCAGCCCGAGCCCGGCCAGCCAGCGAAAAAACATCTCCTTCATCCCATCCTCCTGTGCGTGAAACTGCGGTCAGGGTACGTATCTGCCACCCCATGTCAAATGACAGCCGGCACCACGGCCGCCACAAACGACAACGCCCGGCAGAGGCCGGGCGTTGTCTGGGGGCGAGGGGGCGTTAGCCGACCAGGCTCAGGGCATCGCGGGCGATGACCAGCTCTTCGTTGGTGGGCATCACCAGCGCCAGGCGGCTGCCTTCGGCCGTGATGGGGCCTTCACCGCCCAGCACCGCGGCGTTGTTGGCTTCCTTGTCGATCTTGAAGCCGAACAGGGCCAGACGGGCCAGCACCATCTCGCGCACCATGGCGGCGTTTTCACCGATACCACCGGTGAACACCAGGGCGTCCAGACGACCATCCATGGCGGCAGCGTAGGCACCGACATACTTGGCCACCCGGTAGGTGAACACGTCCAGCGCGCGCTTGGCACCGGCGTCGGTGGCGTAGTTGGTGGTGACGTAGCGGCAGTCGCTGCTCGCCTCGGTCATGCCCAGCAGGCCGGACTCGCGAGTCAGGGTGTGGTTGATCTGCTCCACGCTGTAACCGAGCTGGTCGTGCATGAAGAAGACTACAGCGGGGTCTATGTCGCCGGAGCGGGTACCCATCGCCAGCCCTTCCAGCGGGGTCAGGCCCATGGAGGTGTCGACGGATTCACCGCCACGGATGGCACAGACGGAGGCGCCGTTACCCAGGTGGCAGTTGATGATGTTGAGCTCGGAGAGCGGCTTGCCCAGCGCCTTGGCGGTCTCTTCCGCGATGAAGCGGTGGGAGGTGCCATGGGCGCCGTAACGACGGATGCCGTTCTCTTTGTAGAGCTTGTAGGGCAGCGCGTAGAGGTAGGCTTCCTCAGGCAGGGTCTGGTGGAAGGCGGTGTCGAACACGGCCACGTTCTTCTCTGCCAGCGCCGGGAACACCTTCAGCGCGGCACGGATGCCGATCAGGTGCGCCGGGTTGTGCAGGGGGGCGAACGGAATGGCGGCTTCGATACCGGCAATCACGCCGTCATCGATGCGAACGGAACGGGAGAACTGCTCGCCACCGTGCACGATGCGGTGACCGATGGCCACCAGCTGCTCGGCCAGGGTCGGATCCTGCGGCAGGATGTGACCCACGATGTGGTCGAGGGCCTCCTGGTGCGCGGCGCCCGCGCCCAGCATGGCTTCGCCCTTGACCCCGTGGAGTTTCCATTTGATACGTGCATCATCCAGATTGAAGCATTCGGCCAGGCCGGACAGCATGTCCTCACCTGTTTCGGCGTCCATTACGGCAAATTTCAGGGAAGAGCTACCGCAGTTAAGGATCAATACCAACTTGCTCATGTTCTACATCTTCCTGTGCTTCGGCTTTATGCCGACAGTGTCGTGTCATCCAAAGTGGATGGGATTCCCCTGCCGGGGGCTTATGGTCGCAGGAAAGTGCGCCCAATTTTTCAATATGTTAAGTGCAAATCCGGATGATTCCGGGCACTCGTCTCAGCCAGGCTGCGCCAGCGATCACAGGCCGGCCAGCAGATCCCGGTGCACCTTGACCACCAGCTTCTTCACCTGAGCCGGCTGGTTGGGGGTACAGAGGGGGCGATGCAGTTCTCCCGGCCAGAAGATGGCGAAGTCGCCGGGCTGCAACGCCAGATAACTGGTCTGTTCGTCCTCGACGAACCAGAGGTCGGGATGGGGATGATCGGCGCCTTCGGCAACATAGCCATGGGGCCCGACCCCGATCCACTCTTCGCCACGCAGCAGCAGCTGGATGTCCAGGTACTGCTGATGGAACTCGCCACGGCGATCCACGGCCGGCTCGGTCAGCTCTTCGCTCACCAGGCAGAACAGCGTGAGGCCGTCGATCTCCTGTTTGCCGAGCGGCGCCTGCAGCCACTGTTCGACGCTTTGCACCACCTCGACCATGATGCGGTCCAGCGGGGCGGGCAGCGGCGTACGCTGCAGGGTGTTCAGACTGCCGGTGATCATGGCGCTTCCTTAGGTGTATTCAGGCGACATCTTAGCCGCAAAATGAAAAAGGACCCTGTTGAGGTCCTTGTGTCACACCGTCTGCAATCCGTGCAGACAGAGATAGAGCATTTGCTCATATCAAGCGGGATGAGTGCACTGTTACACACTCATCTGCGGCTTGCCAAGAGGCGCAAGCGCGTTCGCCCAGTGATCGTACCAGCTGAAACAATATTATTCACTACTCCAGCACCGTCGACTTTGACCAGACGCAAAAACGGGAGCATCTGCTCCCGTTTTTTTCGCATCACCCGGTGATAACCGGTGCCATTCAAGCCTTGCCGGCGTTCTCCACCGGCTTGGCATACATGGCGCGCCAGATGGCCTTGTGCTCTTCCGGCACCTCCGACTGACGGCTCAGGAAGGCAGCCTGCTCGATGGTATTGGCCTTGCCGGACACATCTGCAGCCAGGTAGTTGCCCGGGAAGAGGCGGTAGTTGCCCCAGATCGCCTTGTCGATCAGCGCGGCCAGCTCATCCGGATCGCTGAAACCCTCGGTGATGGGGGCGCCGAAGGAGACATGCACCCGCCCCTTCTGGCCGACGATGCCGGCGACGATGCTCTCGATGTCCTCGAACTCGCCCTTCTCGTAGCTGCCGTTGACCGACTTCTCGTACAGCTCGCGCGCCTTGGCCTTGTCGGTGGGATCCAGCTCGTAGCTGATGCTGACCGGCACGATATTGAGGCTGCGCATGTAGTCGACGAACTCGATCTTCTGCTTCTTGCCATCCACGTAGAACATCTTGAGGATGGCCGGATCTGTCTTGTCATCGCCGTTCTTGGCGCGCCCTTCCTTCTGGGCGATCCAGATGGAGTGGCCTTCGTGCACCGACTGGCCGATGTAGGCCGACAGCTCGCCGAGCGCCTTCATCATCTCCCGCGGCCCCTTGGCGGAGCGCTTGACGATGAAGCTCTTGTTGAGCTTCATCAGCTCGGTGGCGCAGGGTTTGCGCAGCAGGTTGTCGCCGATGGCAATGCGCACGGTATCGAACCCGTGGGTGTGCAGCCCCCAGTTAACGAACGCCGGATCCATGGCGATGTCCCTGTGGTTGGAGACGAACAGGTAGCCCTGCTCCTTCTTCAGATGCTCGAGCCCGGAGAAGGTCACCCCCTGGGTGGAGGTGGCGATCATCCGGCTCATGTAGCGGGTCACTCCCATCTGCACCTGATGGATGGTGGTCACCTTGGACCACTTGTAGCGCAGGAACTGGCGGATCAGCGGGCGGATGGCCCAGCCCAGCCAGCTCATCAGGGAGCCGAAACGATACTTGGCGATGGCGCCGACAAATTCATCATCCCGGATCAGCCGTTCGATGGCTGCCGGCACTTCCTCATCGCGGTAGGGGCGAATGTCCGCGAATCTATCTACTTCAGTCACAGTGTCAGCCTTGCAGGTAAGGAGTCGCGGCCAGCGCGCGCTGGCCGGAAAATTCAGGGCGCAATTTTACACGCTTTTATGCCGAGGGGTATGTGGCGTGCGTAGATAGTGAGATCTGACCAGTGAAATGAACAAATGGCCCCGTTCGGGCCATTCTTTTTTACTCTTCCACCGTGAACGAGAGCATCATGCCGGTATCCTCGTGCTCCAGCAGATGGCAGTGGGCCATGTAGGCCCGCTCCTTGGGCGCCGTGTGATCGAAACGCACCAGCACCTCGCTGCGCCCGCCCTCCACCTTGACGATGTCCTTCCAGCCGGCGCGATGCGGTGCCACCGGCTGACCGTTCTCGCTCAGGATCCGGAAGCGGGAGCCGTGAATATGGAAGGGGTGCAGCATCATGTCCCCCTCCCCCGAGATGATCCAGCGCTCGGTACGGCCGCGCTTGACCGCAAACTGCGGGTCGTTCATGGCGAAGGCCTGGCCGTTGATGCGGTTGCCGCCGTGCAGATCCAGCGGCTTGGCACTGCCCTTGTCCTCCTGCATCCCCGCCATGGTGTCGTGCTGCATCTCGCCCGCTGGCATGGCCATGGCGCCATGATCCATCCCCGCCATCGACATACCGGCCATCCCCTCGCCCTGCCCGTCCATCTTCATCCCGGCCATGGTGCCCGTATCGCCGTGGGCCATGCTCATGCCCGCCATGGCGCCGTGGCCGTAGCGGCTCATTAGCGCCTGCATCCCCTGCCGGTCCAGCTCGGGATCCATCGACAGGGTCAGGGTGCGGCTCGGCAAGCCTTGGGTGGCCGGCAGCGCCGGCAGCCGGGCCAGGCTGTCCGGCAAGCGTCCCTTGCCCTCGATGAGGGAGGGCCGGATCCGCAGCAGCGGCAGGGCCGCATCGAACGGCGCCAGGGTCATCCCCATCTGGCGTACCGGCAGGGTGAGCAGGTCGAACGCCTTGCCGTTGCGGGCATCCACCATCACCTCGAAGCGCTCCCCCGGCAGCAGCGCCAGCTCGCTCAGCGCCACCGGCTCCGCCAGCAGGCCGCCATCACTGCCGATCACATACAAGGGGCGGCCGTCACTGGTCGCCAGCGTGAGGGAGCGGGCATTGCAGCCGTTGAGCAGCCGCAAGCGCAGCCAGCCGCGAGGCGCATCGTGGGCCGGATAGACGGCGCCGTTGGTCAGCATCAGATCGCCGAACCAGCCGACCGCCGCGCTCATCACATCCAGCTGGTAGTCCACCTGATCCCGCCCATCGAGGCGCTTGTCCTGCAGTACCAGCGGGATGTCGTCCACACCCCAGCGCTGGGGCAGCGGCAGCCGCAGGCTCTCCTCGTCGTCGAGGATGAAGAGCCCGGCCAGCCCCATGGCCACCTGATGGCCGGTCTGTCCGTGGGTGTGGGGGTGATACCAGCAGGTGGCCGCCGGCTGCTCGATGCGAAACGCCGCCTGCCACTCTTTGCCGGACGGGATGCTGGCCTGCGGGCCGCCATCGGCGGTGCCGGGCACCTCCAGCCCGTGCCAGTGCACAGTGGTGGTCTCCGCCAGCTGGTTGGCGACCCGGACTCGCACCGCCTGCCCCTGACGGGCACGCAAAGTGGGGCCGAGCAGGTTGCCGTTGTAGCCCCAGCTATGGGTCGGCTGGCGTCGCCACTGCATCTGGCCCGGCTGGGCCCTGAGCTGGAACACGCCGCTGGTATCCGCCTCCAGCAACGCGGGAATCGGCAGGGCTGGCCGCTCGGCGGCAACCGCCCGACCCCACCGGGGCAGGGCGCCGGCGATACCGACGGCAGTGGAGAATTTGAGAAAATCGCGACGCTGCATGAGTCGTTCCTCGTTGGCCAAAGCGGACCTTCAGCCTAAGCAGCAACCCTGCGTCAAGGTCAAGCCCTGCCAAGCCGGCGGCCGGACAATTTCTGGCTTATCCGCTTGCCAGCAGTGCCATGGTCGTCAAGCCAACGCCAGGCTCACCGCCGCCTCGGCGTGGATGGCAGTGGTATCGTAGAGCAGCACCGCAGCATTGGCCTCCCCCACCAGCAGGGCTATCTCGGTGCAGCCGAGGATCACCGCCTGGGCTCCCGTGTCGGCCAGCGCCCTGATGATGGCCAGGTACTCGGCCCGCGATGCATCGCGAATGTCGCCGAGGCACAGCTCGTCATAGATGATGCGGTGCACCCGCTCCCGCTGCGCCTCGCCGGGCACCAGCACCTCCAGCCCGAACTTCTCCTGCAAGCGCCCCTTGTAAAAATCCTGCTCCATGGTGAAACGGGTGCCGAGCAGGCCGACCCTTTGGATCCCGTCCGCTTGCAGCTGACGCGCGGTGGCATCGGCGATATGGAGCAACGGGATGTCGATGGCAGCCTCGATCTCGGGCGCCACCTTGTGCATGGTGTTGGTGCCGATCAGCAGAAAATCGGCGCCGCCGGCCTGGATGGCCCGCGCCTCGGCCGCCAGCAGGCGGGCGGTGGCGGGCCAGTCCCCGATATGCTGCAGCCGCTCTATCTCGGCAAAGTCGACGCTGCTCAGCAGCACCCGCGCCGAGTGCAGGCCGCCGAGCCGCTCGCGCACGCCCCGGTTGAGCGCCTGATAGTAGCTGACGGTGGACTCCCAGCTCATGCCACCCAGCAGACCGATACATTTCATGGGACCTCCTTGTGTAAAACGATCATGCAAACCGAGTGTGTGAATCGATCGCGCAAACCGAGCAGAGGGCGGCGCGCATCATCGCACCGCCCCGTGAATAAAAAAGGCCCCGCAGGGCCAACAAGACAGCCGGTAAAGGCCCGGGCACAGGCCCGGACTAAATCCAGATCATCAGCACGCAGGCCGCCGTGGCGACCCCCATGCCGAGATTGAAACGACGCCAGCCTCTGGCGGTGCGGATGAGGCGGCGCACCTGGGCACCGAACAGCACCCAGAAGGCCCCGGTATAGAGGCCGGTCACGAAGAAGATGCCGAGCACCCAGATGGCGGAGGGCCAGTAGGCCTCCCCCGCCAGGGTGAAGCCGCTGATGGCGGAGAGCGCCATCATCCACGCCTTGGGGTTGAGCAACTGCAGCATGGCCCCCTGATGGGCCGGGATCAGCGGCCGGTTGCCCTCGGCCGGGCCGCTGGCGGTCGCCACCTTCCAGGCCAGCCAGAGCAGGTAGGCCGAGCCGATGAGCTTGAGCCCGTCGTGCAGCAGCGGCAGCTGCTCGAACATCACCCCCAGCCCCAGCGCCGTGGCTAGGATCATCAGGTTGATCCCCCCCACCACGCCCACCAGCAGGGGCACGCTGCGGCGAAAGCCCTGGGCCGCACCGGCGCTGGTGAGCAGCATGTTGTTGGGGCCCGGCGTGCCACAGGTGATGAGGGCAAAGCCCGCCAGGGGAAGCAACCAGTTCAGATCCATCTCAACCTCTTGATGATGCAGGGCGCCGACTCGGCGACAAGCCTTCTAATATGCAGAGCCGGTGCCCGTCAGACAAGGCCGCAAATGCACTTTCTTCGCATCTTTATGCGGCCCCTGGCAGCACTCAGTACCAGAGCATCACCACGCAGAGCGCGGTCAGCGCCCCCAGGCTGCCGTTGAGCCGGCGCCAGCCTCTGTCAGAGTTGATCCAGCGGCTGAGCTGATGACCGAACAGCACCCAGGCAAAACAGACTGGCAATCCCGCCATGGGGAAGACGGCCATGATGCCCCACAGACTCGGCCAGTAAGCGCTGCCCGGCAGACTGAACAGACTGATGGCGGAGATCCCCATCATCCAGGCCTTGGGGTTGAGGAACTGAAAGCCCAGCCCCTCCAGCAGGGTCAGCGGGCGTGAACGTCGTTCCGGATCGCCGGGGGCACCGGCCACCGCGATGCGCCATGCCAGCCACAGTAAATAGAGGCTGCCCAGCACCTGCAAGCTCAGCTTGAGCAGCGGCCAACGCTCGAACAGGGGGTAGAGCCCCAGCGCCAGCACCAGTTGCAGGACCGGTTGTCCCACCACCACCCCGATCAGATGGGGCAGGGTGCGACGCACCCCGAAGTTGGCGCCGGAGGCGGTCAGCATGAGGTTGTTGGGGCCCGGCGTGCCACAGGTGAGCAACGCAAAGCCAAACAGAGTGGCATACCATTCGATCGTCATCTTTGTACTCCTGAACTGCGCACATTGTATCGATACAATGTGCCACTTTTGGTTGTTATCGGGTTCAAAATCACGCTATATTGCCGATACATTTCGATCAATGGATTTATTGTCACCATGACAATCTGGACCCCGGACCTCACCCCCTTCGCCGGCCCCCTCTACCTCAAGCTGGTGAAGGCCATCGAGCAGGCCATTCAGGACGGCACCCTGCCGCCCGAGACCCGGCTGCCCACCCACAGGGCGCTGGCGGACAAGCTGGGGGTTACCGTCGGCACCGTCACCCGCGCCTATGGCGAGGCGGAGCGGCGCGGGCTGCTGGCCGCCCGGGTGGGGCACGGCACCTGGGTCAAGGGGGAGCATGAGGATCCGGCCAACGCCTGGGTGATCCGCAAGGAGGAGGGACACCGCATCGAGTTGTGGCAGAACCTGCCGGTGCAGCTGGATCGAGCCGCCATCATCCGCCCCATGCTGGCGGAAGTGGCGGACGGGGATCTCAACACCCTGCTCGGTTATGACAAGGAGGCGGGCCAGCCGAGCCAGCGCCAGCTGTTCATCGACTGGCTGGCCGAACAGGGGGTGGCGGGCAGCGAGGAGTATCTGCTGTTCAGCCACGGCGCCCAGCACGGCATCATGCTTTCCCTGCTGGCCACCGGCTGCGTGGGGGAGACCCTGTTCTGCGAAGGGCTCAGCTACCCCGGCATGCTGGGCAACGCCCGTCAGCTGAAGAATCAGGTGGTGGGGCTGGCGATGGACGCAGAGGGGCTGCTGCCCGACGCGCTGGAGGCGGCCTGCCGCACCCGCCGCGCCAAGCTGCTCTACCTCACCCCCACCCTGCAAAATCCCACCACCGCCACCATGAGCCTGGCGCGGCGCGAGGCCATCGTCGCCATCGCCCGTCGCCACGACCTGCTGATCATCGAGGATGACGTCAACGGCCTGCTGCCCCAGCAACCGGTGACGCCGCTGGTCAACCTGGCACCGGAGCGGGTCATCTATCTGGGCAGCCTGGCCAAGATCGCCTGCGGCGGCCTGCGGGTCGGCTTCGTGCTGACCCCGCCGGCCCTGCGCGGCGCCTTCGCCCAGGCGATGCGGCTGTCGAGCTGGATGGTGAGCCCGCTGCTCATCGAGCTGGCCTGCAAGCTGGTGAGCCAGCGCCAGATCATGCCATTGGTCGAACAGCAGCGGCAGATCCTGGCACGTCGCGGCGAGCTGCTGCGCCACCTGCTGCCGGGGGCCTGCTGGCAGGCGGGCTCCATGCACGCCTGGCTGCCGCTGCCGGAACCCTGGCGCAGCCAGGAGTTCGCCGAGGCCGCCAACGCCCTTGACGTCGGCGTGGCCAGCGGGGAACACTTCGCCGCCGGCCAGTTCGCCGCGCCGCAGGGCGTGCGGCTGAGCCTGAGCCAGCCGGCCACCGACGCCCGCGTCGCCGAGGGGCTGGAGCGGCTCGCCGGTCTGCTGCGCGCCGCGCCGCCCACCAATACCCTGCTATAGTCAGCCCCGGCCCAGCCCATCCGTGCGCTCAAAGGAGAGCCCATGCACCCGACCCGCGCCCCCTTGTTGCTCCTCACCCTGCTGCTGGGGGGCTGCGCCGCGCCCGGCCATCAGCAGCTGGGGGCCGCGCTGAGCGGACTGGAGGGAGAGTTGCAACGGCTGGAGGAGGAGCTGGCGGCGATGAACGGCCTGCACTACCAGAAGGCGATCGATGCCCCCCTCAGCCTGCGCCGCCGGCTGAGCGCCCCCGTCCCCACCGCGGAAGGGCTGCTGCCCAGCCGCAGCACGCTGACAGACGGCCCCCTGCTGCGCTACGACTACCGGCTGCCGGCCGGCATGGCCAGCCTGCCCCTCGCCGAGCCCTGTCTGCGCTACGAATTCGAGCTGCGCCACCTGGGCCGCCTCGGCCAGCTCGGCCTGCACTGGCAGGGGGCGGCGGGCTCGGGGGAGCAACTGATCCAGCAGCGCGACTGCCCCTTCTCGGCCAAAGGGCCCGGTCTGCAATAGGCCCGCCGCCGGCCGACCTGCCCCTATGGTCAGTTGAAAGGGGCGAAGCCATCTTGTAGCGTGCCAGCATCCCGACTCCTGCTGGAAGCGCCCATGAAACTGACTCCCCTGTGGCTGGCCCTGTGCAGCCTGCCCGCCCTGGCCTGCGGCCCGGATGGCTGCGAGACGCCGCTCACCCTGCAACTGACCGCCGCCCAGTGCCACCTGAACGGGCTGCCGTTCCTCTCCCCCGACAACGACACCCGCACCAACCTGGCGCTGCTGCTGGCCGATGAGCAGGCCTTCTCGCTGCCCAAGTCGCCGCTGCCGCTGCCCTTCGCCATCGAGGATCTGCTCAACCCGACCCAGGCCGAGCCGGCCCCCGCCGTGCCGGATCCCCTGCTGGCGCTGGCCGCCGGTCTCGGCATCGAGCAGAACACCACCCAGGCCGCCCTGGAGCGGGCCGCCGGCTGGAGCGAGGGGCGCTGCATCAGCAACAATCCGGTTGCGGCCGAAGCCTTCCTGCAGGCGCTGGTCGACACCCCGGCGCTGGGTGCCGACGAGCGCAGCCAGCTGGCCCGCCAGCGGCTGGCCATGCTGGGCCAGTGCGCCCAGCAGATCGAAACGGCGCCGGAGGACAAGGCCATGCCGCTGTCGGCCGCCGGCCAGGGCTTTGCCGACTATCTGGCCGCCAGCCGACTCTTCTATCAGGGGGAGTTCGCCCAGGCCGATGCGCTGTTTGCCGCCCTCGCCGGGCAGGATCAGCCCTGGCTGAAAGAGACGGCGGATTACATGCGGATCCGGGTCGCCCTCAACCAGTCCCAGCAAAGCGCCTTCGATGACTGGGGCACCCTGGATCGCAACCAGATTGACCAGGCCGCCGTGCAGCGCGCCGAGCAGTTCATCGCCGACTATCGCAGTCGCTACCCAGAGGGGCGCTATCTCGACTCCGCCAACGGGCTGCTTCGCCGGCTCGCCTGGTTCAAGGGGGACGAAGCGGCGCTGGCCAGCCTGTTCCAGCAGGCGAGCCGCCAGCCGGGCAACCCGGAGCTGCTCAACGAAATAGACCTCAAGCTGCTGATGCAGCCCGGCTTCACCGGCTCAGCCGCCATGCCGCAGCTGACCCTGGTGCAGGATCTGCGCCGGCTGCGGCTGCACGAGAGCTGGGACGAGTGGCAACCGCTGCAAAGCGGCGAGCTGACGCAGCAGAACGCCCAGTTTGCCAGCAACCCGGCCTGGCTCGCCTATCTGCAGCAGGCCGAGCGCTATTATCTCGCCAAGGATTATGCCGCCGTCATCGCCGCCGCTCCCGCCCTCGGCAAGGGACCACTCGACAACCTGGCGTTCAGCCAGCAGGTGCTCAAGGGCATGGCGCTGGCGGCCAGTCAGGCGCTGCCCGAGGCGGAGCAGCAGTGGCGCGCCCTGCTCGCCAGCCAGCCCACCCCCTTGCAGGATCAGCTGCTGCAGCTGGCTCTGGCCATGACCCTGGAGCGGGCCGGCCGGCTGGAGCAGGTGTTCGCCAAGGAGAGCCCCATCCAGAGCGTTCACTACCGCATTCCGCTGCTGGAGTACGTGGCACCGGCCCCGCTGCTGCGCCGCATGGTGCAGGATGAGCAGGCCTCCGACACCCTGCGCCAGCGCGCCGGCCACACCCTGCGCTACAAGCAGCTGACCCACGGCGACTACCGGGGCTTCCTGCAGGATCTGGCGCTGGCCCCGCTGGCCGCTCCGTTCGACTGGCAAGGAAGCCAGGAGTATCAGTGCCCGGCGCTCACGGCGGTGGTCACCACCCTGGCGGACAACCCCAAATCCCCCAGGGCGCTCAACTGCCTCGGCGAGTTTTTCCTGAGCCAGGGGCTGGACTGGGATCCGCTCCTGCAGCGGCCGGGTGCCGACACCCTGGCGGGCAGCCGGGATCTGTTTGCCGGTCAGCAGCGCAGCCGGCTCGACTGGTATCAACAGGTGATCGCCAACCCCAAGGCCGCCAAGGAGGAGAAGGCCTACGCCCTCTACCGCGCCATCAACTGCTACGCCCCGAGCGGCAACAACAGTTGCGGCAGCCAAGAGATCCCTCTCAGCCAGCGCAAGGGCTGGTTCAACACCCTCAAACGCCAGTACGGAACGAGCCAGTGGGCCAAGCAGCTCAAATATTACTGGTGATGCTGGCGCTGCTGGGCGCCGAGGCCAACGCCGCCGTCGAGGCGAGCCACTACCGCCAGTTCTGGCTGTGGGCCGGGGTCAGGCCCCAGCCGGTGCTGCAACAGGCCGAGCGGCTCTATCTGCATCAGGGGGAGATAGGCCCGCTCGATGCGCGCCAGCCCGTGCGTTTTCAGGGGCAGGGCATAGCGCCGAGCAAGCTGCCGGTAAAGGAGCTCTGGCTCGCCTACCGGGTGGAACGACTCGACTGGGATGAGGCCCTGCTCAAGAGCCTGACCAACCAGCTGGCGGCCTGGCAGCGCAAGGGCAATGAGGTGCGCGGCGTCCAAATCGATTTTGATGCCCGCACCCACCGGCTGGCGGACTATGGCGACTTCCTGCGCCAGCTCCGCCGCCAGCTGCCCGCCGACTGCGCCATCAGCATCACCGGCCTGCTGGACTGGACCCGCACCGGCGATGTGGCGACCCTCAACGCCCTCGCCGGCGTGGTCGACGAGCTGGTGGTACAGACCTATCGCGGCCGCCGCACCGAGCCGGGCTACGCGCGCTACCTGCAGGCGCTGACGCGACTGACCCTGCCCTTCAAGGTGGGGCTGGTGCAGGGAGGCGAGTGGGATCCAACGTGGGAGAGCAGACTGGCCGACTCGGCGGCCTATGGCGGCGCTGTGGTGTTTCTCATCAACCCGCCAGGTGCCTGACGCCGGGGAGGAATTGACCGTCCCCAGGCTGGCGTCGAGCGTGGTAGCTCTTTGACTCCGGCAACATGCCATACTTGTCCGTACCCTGAACCAGCCAAGGAGCGCCAAGGATGCAGATCCTCCTGATCGAAGACGATGCCATGCTCAGCACGGCCCTCTCCCGAGGGCTGAATGAGCAGGGGATCACCCCCGCCCAGCTGACCCACTGCAAGGAGCTGGCGACCCTGCCCACCCTGCTGCGCCAGCAGTCGTTCGATGTGGTCATCTGCCGCCAGTATCACCATCAGGCTCGTGAGGGGGTGCGCTTGCTGCAGGAGGCCCACTATCTGGGTCTGCTCGAGCCGGGCTGCGTGCTGCTGTTGCTGGACGAGGATCACGATCAGCTGCAGTTTCCCCCTTCCGACCTCTACTTTCCGCTGCTACTGCCCATGCCGTTCACCGCCGATCAGCTCACCGCCAGTCTGCGCGAACTGGTGCAGCTGACCGGGCTGACCCGCACCCTGCCCGCCCCGATGAAGCTCAGGGAGTGGCAGGTCAGCTGCGCCCTGTGCGAAGATCTGCTCTACCAACAGCAGAAGTACCGGGAGCTGGGGCCGTTGCTGGACCGGATCAAGGGCTACATGCTGCTGCAGCAGCAGGATCACTTTCACGCCGCCCAGCACTACGCGGTCTGCACCACGGAGCACGATGCCTGGTGGCCGCGCAAGGGGTTGATCCACGCCCTGCTGGGACTGAACAAGCTGGAGAGTGCGCGCAAGGATCTGGCCCGTAACCGGGAACGGCTGCCTGCCCCCCTGCAACTGGAGCTGGCGCTGGCCTGCCTGCTGCACGAGCGGCAGTGGGAAGGGGCCTGGGACGTGCTCACCCTGCTGCTGCAAAAGCAGGCCTGGCAACCGGAGTGGCGCCAGGCGGCCATTCTGCTGGCGCTGCTGCTCAAGGACGAGGGCAAGGCGCTGGAGCAGGCCAACGCCCTCAGCCTGCACTTCTTCGCCGATCACAAGTTCCGGGTATCCATCGAGAATTTCATCCTCAATGCCAGCCTGGCGGTGCTCTGGCACTACCCGAGCGCCGCCCGGATCAGTGCCTTGCAGCAGGAGTATCGCTACCTCAGCCAGGCGGTGACCCTGCGGGCCCACGAGGATGCCTTGCTGCAGGCCCTGATGCTGAGCCTGGACTATCGCTTCGACGAGGCCCTGTTGCTGCTCGCCAAGCACCCGCCGGAGAGCGCGCGGGACAACCACCTCAACCAGCTGCTCGGCTTTGCCGTCAGCCAGTTCTGCGGCCTGCCCCACCACGCCCAGCGCTACCTGAGCCAGCTCAGCCAGTATCAGGCCAGGGTCGCCCCGGCCCCGCTGGTGCAGCAGCTGTTCAAGCAGGTCATCGGCGATTTCATGAAACAGCTGGAGCGGCGCGAGCTGCGGCTGACCTACCTGCGCCAGGAGCGGCAGCGGGCCAGCGCGGCGGGCCAGCACCAGCTGGCCGTGCAGTATGCGCTGACCCTGCAGGAGGAGTTCCCCGCCCTGCCGGGCGATGCCTGGCAACTGCTGGAGCTGCTGCAACTGTGCTGGCCGGCCGGCATGGCCGCCCCCAGGGTGGCCCTGCTGGTGGATCGGCTGGAGCGGCGCCTCAACCACAGCGCCTCCTTCATGGAGCACCACGCCGAGGAGTACCACAAGACCCTGTTGCAGATCCGCTCCCACCTCAATCCCCGCCTACCCACCACGCCCCCCAACTAGGCCCGGTCAGCCGGGCCGCTGTTACAGCAGCCCGCGTACCAGGATGCCGGCGATCAGCAGCGGCGCCACCAGCCGCCAGCACCAGAGCAGGCAGCCGCGTAGCAGCGGCGACAGACCGGCGGGCAGCACGGACTCACCCAGTCGCCAGCCCAGCAGCAGGGTCAGCACCAGACCGAACAGCGGCATCATCAGGTTGGAGGTGAGGTAGTCCAGCAGATCGAAGATGGTCTTGCCGAACAGGGTCAGCTCGCTCCAGGGGCCGAACGACAGGCTGACCGGAATGCCGGACGCCATGATCAGCAGGGTCAGCACCCGGCAGGCACCACGGCGCGACCAACCCCACTCCTCGGTGGTGAAGCGCACCAGGTGCTCCAGCATGGAGATGGAGGAGGAGAGTGCCGCCACCAAGAGCAGCAGGAAGAACACCACCGCCAGCCCCTGGCCGAACGGCAGATGGTTGAACACCGCCGGCATGGTCATAAAGGTGAGCCCTGGGCCGGCGGTGGGATCGATGCCGGTGGAGGCCAGCACCGGGAAGATCATCAACCCCGCCAGCACCGAGATGAGGCTCGCCAGGGTCACGACCCAGACGCCGGAGCGCAGCACGCCCTCGCTGCTCGGCAGGTAAGCACCATAGGTGGTGTGCACGCCAAGCCCGATGGAAAGGGAGAAGAAGGCCAGCCCCAGCGCGTCCAGCACGCCCTGACCGGTCAGCATGGAGAAGTCCGGCAGCAGGAACTGGCGCACCCCGGCCATGGCGCCCGGCATGGAGAGGCCAGTCACCACCAGCAGCATCATCATCACGAACAGGGCCGGCATCATCCAGCGCAGCGCCCGTTCCACCCCCTTCTGCAGGCCCCCCTGCACGAACCACCAGGTGAGCCCGGCAAACACCAGATGGGTCAGCACCGGCCACCAGGGGTGGCTGACATAGCCGTTGAACAAGGCGGTCAGCGCCGCACCCTCGCTCAGGTTGAGCTGCCCGCTCACCGCCAGCGCTGCATAACCCACGGTCCAGCCGCCCACCACGCTGTAGAAGCTGTAGATGAAGAAGCCGCACAGGATCCCCATGTACCCCATCCAGCGCCAGTTCGGCCCCACCAGCTTGTGGAAGGCACCGAGCACCCCGCGCTGGCTGCGGCTGCCGAGCAGGGTTTCACCCACCAGCACGGCCACCCCCAGGGTGAAGCTGAACAGCAGAAACATCAGCAGGAAGGCGCCGCCGCCGTTGGTGGCCGTCACATAGGGAAACTTCCAGATGGCGCCAAGGCCGATCGCCGAACCGGCGGCGGCCAGCACATGACCGATACGGGAAGACCACTGAACCTGGCTCATACAACCTCCGGGCAAGACAACATTCGATACTCCATGGGTAACCGCACGATGCGGGGCAACAAAAAAGGCCGCCTGGTGGCGACCTTTGCAATGAACATTCAGACAAGCTGCGCGTGCAAGGTCACCTCTCTTGCGAGCTAAAAAATCGACCGAACAGGGCAACGCGACGTGACATGAATAATCTGATCTGAATGCTGAAAAGGGATCACAGCCTAAACCATGGAAAGAAAAATTGACACAACATGACCAAACTTTTTTTCATGCGGCCAAAATAATCTTGTTTTCACCCGGCCGGCGCCAAAAATCAGCGCCGCTGCCTCCCCGCCCACGGCCTTGAACGATAATAGTCTTAGCTTGGGCGGGTTCGACGCAACCGGATGGGACCGACCTGCCCTGCCACTCCCTTGCGCAACATGGATGTACCGACGTGACGCACCTGACCGGATACTGGATGAAATGGCTGTTGCCCTGGCTACTGTTGCCTGGCCTGGCGCAGGCCACGCAACCCCCGCTGACCCTGCTCAGCCACGAGCTGCCCCCCTTTACCCACACCAGCGACGGCAAGCTCGGCGGGCTGGCGGTGCAACTGGTGCAGGAGGCCCAGCAGGAGATGGGGGTCGACTACCCCATCAAGATCTACCCCCTCAAACGGGCGCTGGCGCTGACCCGGGTCGAGCCCGGCTTCGCCCTGTTCGTCATTCTGCGCACGCCCCAGCGGGAGCCCCAGTTCAAGTGGGTGGGGCCGCTGTTTCTGAACCGGGTGGTGATCTACCAGACCAGGGGCAGCCAGCCGCTGACCGATCTGGCCCAGCTGCGCCAGCTGGCGCGGGTCGGCGTGCTGCTCGGCAACGCCGATGACGAGCTGCTCACCCGCGAGGGCTACACCAATCTGGTGCGCTGCCAGACCATCGAAGATGCCATCGAACGACTGATGCTCGGCAAGATAGACGCCTTCCCCATGGGGGAGCAGATCATGCCGGCCATCCTGGCCAAGATGAAGTTCTCCCCCCGCAGCGTGGTGAACTCAGGGCTGTTGCTGCAGGAACACTGGCTCTACATCGTCTTCTCGAAGAGCGAGGATGACGCCGTGATCGCCCGCTGGCAGGCGGCCATCGACAAGGTCAGGGACCGTCACCAGCAGCCGCAGCGGCCCATCCGCCAACCCTGATTACACCAGCCCGCGCACCAGGATGCCGCCGATCAGCAGCGGTGCCAGCCAGCGCCAGCAGCCCATCACCAGGGTACGCCAGTGCAGCGCCAGCCCGGCGGGCAGCGCCTGGCGCCCCAGTTTCCAACCCAGCAGCAGGGTGAGCGCCAACCCGAACATGGGCATCATCAGGTTGGAGGTGACGAAGTCGAGCAGCTCGAAGATATTCTTGCCAAACAGGGTCACCTGCGCCCAGGGCCCGAACGACAGGCTGACCGGAATCCCCCCCGCCATCACCAGCGCGGTGATGAGGCCGCAAGCGGCCCGCCGTGACCAGCCCAGGCTCTCACTGACGAAGCACTGCAGGTGTTCCAGCAGCGAGATGGCCGACGACAGCGCCGCCACCACCAGCAAGGCGAAGAACACCACCGCCAGCCCCTGGCCGAACGGCAACTGCTGGAACACCGCCGGCATGGTCATGAAGGTGAGCCCCGGGCCGGAGGCGGGATCGATGCCGGTCGCCGCCAGCACCGGGAAGATCATCAAGCCTGCCAGTACGGCGATGAGGCTTGCCAGCAGCACCACCCAGAGGCTGGAGCGGCCGACCCCGTCACTGGAGGGCAGGTAGGCGCCATAGGTGGTGTGAATGCCAAGGCCGATGGAGAGGGAGAAGAAGGCCAGCCCCATGGCGTCAAGCACGCCGGACATGCCGAGCTTGCTGAAATCCGGCATCAGGAAGTGGCGCACCCCGGCCATGGCGTTGGGCAGGGTGAGGCCGAAGGCCACCAGCATCAGGATCATGATGAACAGGGCCGGCATCATCCAGCGCAGGGTACGCTCCACCCCCTTCTGCACGCCTCCCTGCACGAACCACCAGGTGAGCCCGGCAAACAGCAGGTGGGTCAGCACCGGCCAGAGCGGATCCCCCACATAGTCGTTGAAACGGGCGGTGAGGGCCGCGCCGTCACCGTGCTGCAGACTGCCCGCCAGCGCCATGCCGGTGTAGCCCAGGGTCCAGCCGCCCACTACGCTGTAGAAGCTGTAGATGAGCAGGCTGCTGAGCAGCCCCATGGCGCCGACCCAGCGCCAGCGCTTGCCCATCAGTGCACCGAAGGCCCCCACCACCCCACGTCGGCTCAGGCTGCCGAGCAAGGTCTCCCCCATCAGCACCGCCACCCCCAGGGTGAAGCTGAACAGCAGAAACACCAGCAGGAAGGCGCCACCGCCGTTGGCGGCCGTCACATAGGGGAACTTCCAGATAGCGCCGAGACCGACTGCGGAACCTGCGGCGGCCAGGATATAACCGAGCCGGGATGACCATTGGGACTGCTTCATAAGAACTCCAACCGAGGGGCCCGCCACAAGGGGCCCAAAATGACGCTCAGAGTACGGGGGGGGCTGCGCAATCACAACGCCTCTTATCTGGATAAAACGCGAATTGCTGGCATCATTACCTAATTAAATTCTATTTAACGCGCAATCCTGCCAACAAATAAAAACCGGAGCAATTTTGCTCCGGTTTTACAGGGTGGTGAACCAGCGTTGGGGACTAGATCACCCCCAGCTCCCGCAGCCGCTCCATCAGGTAGCTGTGGGCGGTGTGACGCTCGGAGAGCACCACGTCCGGGCGCGGATGGAGGAACAGCGGCAGGGAGATGCGGGACTTAGCGGCGCTGCCGCCGGTCGGGTTGATGACGCGGTGGGTGGTGGAGGGGTAATAGCCATGGGAGGCTTCCTGCAACATGTCACCGATGTTGATGATGAGGGTGCCAAAATCGCACGGCACGTCCATCCACTCGCCGTCGGACCCCTTCACCTGCAGGCCCGGCTCGTTGGCGGCAGGCAGTATGGTCAGCAGGTTGATGTCTTCATGGGCGGCGGCGCGGATGGCACCCGGCTCCTCGGTGCCGTCGAACGGCGGGTAGTGCAGCACCCGCAGCAGAGTCTTCTGGCTCTCTTCGATCATGGAGGAGAGCGGGCAGCTGTAGTGGGCGGCAATGTCGCTCGGGGTGTACTGCTCGACCCAGCCCAGCAGCTCGGCCGCCAGGTTGTTGGCGAGGCGGTAGTACTCCATCGCCTGCTCTTTCAGCTCGGCCGGCATCTGGCCCCAGGGGTAGAGGTGGAAGTACTCCTTGATGTCCTTCTGGCTGTGGCCCTTGGCCACCTCGGACACCGACGGCGGGAAGTAGCCGTCCTGGGTCTCGCGATTGAACAGAAAATCCTGCTTCTGCTCGCTCATGAAGAAGCGATACCAGTTGTCATAGATGGACTGCACCAGCTCTTTCGGGATGGGGTGATTGGTCAGTACCCCGAAGCCGGTGGTCCGCAGGGATTCGGTGAAGCGCTGCGCCGCATCGGGCGAGCGGTAATCGACGGTCAGGACTTTCATTGTTTTTGTTACATGCCAGTTAAATGATGGCGCAGTTTACCCCGTGACCGGCAACAAGGAAAGGGCGCGGGCCGCCACGCCGCCAGCCCGCGCAAATAGTGACAAACCGCTCAAAAAACGGCGCCGGCCAACACCGTTTTTCATCCCTTGTCCTGCCCCGGCATCCTCTCTAGAATGCCCCCACCATCCCTCTCGGAGCCCGTCGTCCATGTCCCCCAAGATCCTGTTGCTGACCCTACCTTTCCTGCTCGCCGGTTGCAGCTCGCTGTCGGAAGAAGAGTGCCGCACCATGAGCTGGTACAACCTGGGTTATCAGGACGGCGAGCAGGGCAAGACCCGGGCCGCCACCCGCGACTACGTCTCGACCTGCGGCGAATACGGCCTCAAGGTGGACGAGGCGGAGTGGAAACGGGGTTATGCCAAGGGGCTGGAGCTCTACTGCATTCCCGAGCTCGCCTACAGCAAGGGCAAGTCCGGTGCCGAGTATCAGGGCGTCTGTCCCAACGATGCCAGCTTCCTGACCCAGTACGATCGCGGCCGTCAGGAGTACCTGGTGGAGAAACAGCTCAGCGACCTCAAGAGCGACATGGAGCGGACCGAGCGCGACATCGAGACGCTGGAGCGCCAGATCCGCAACGAGAACGACAGCAAGCAGCGCGACTACTACCGCGCCCAGCGCGAACGCGCCATCCGTCACTACGAGGGGCTGCGCCGTGACTACAACCGGATCCGTTTCCCGGATCGGGTGATCCAGTTCTCCTTCGGGAACTGACAAACAAAAAAGGGGCCGACATGGCCCCTTTCTGTTGCTGTTTCTGTCCCTCAGGCGGGCAGAACCCAGCGCTGCAGCGCCAGCGCGATGCCGTCTTCGTTGTGATCGGCGGTGACCCGATCCGCCAGCGCCTGGATCTGTGACGCCGCGTTGCCCATGGCCACCGCCAGCCCCACCTGCTCGAACATGCTGATGTCGTTGTTGTTGTCGCCAAACGCCACCACGTTCTCCATCGCGATCCCTTCGCTCGCCGCCCACTGGGCCAGCCGGTTGCCCTTGCTGCAGCCGGGTTGCACCAGTTCCACCGCATAGGGCGCCGCCCAGTCACGGGTAAAGGGCAGTTGCTCCACCACCTCTGCCATGAAGTGATGGAGCAGGGCGGGATCCTGGTTGAACAGCTCCAGCTTCCAGACAGGCCGGCTGAGCCAGCTCGCCAGATCCTCCGCCGGCAACAGGGAGATCTTGAGATGATCCGGCTGGCTCGCCGACCAGTGGCGCATCCTGGTCACATGCTCCTCGCAGCCGAGGTAGCCGATCCCCTCATCAAGGTGGAACAGGGCCCCCATCTGGTGCGCCTGCACCTCCGCCAGCAGCCGGCTGAGGGGGGCCACCGCCAGCGGATCCCCGGTCAGGATCTGCTCCTGCACCGGATCATAGAGGTAGGCGCCATTGCTGCAGATGATGGGGGTGTCGAGGGCCAGCTCGTGATGGAAAGGACGGGCCGTCATGAAGTGGCGCCCCGTCACCAGCAGCACCTTGATGCCGTGGGCGCGGGCCTGGGCCAGCGCGGCCCGGGTGGCGGACGAGATCTTGTGATCCCGGGTCAGCAGGGTACCGTCCATATCCAACGCAATGGCCTGAAAACGACTCATATCACCTCCAAAATGTCGAAACGGTTGGGGTACCATACAGTCCCGTGTCCAGTGCAATGGCCTGAAAACGACTCATGTCACCGCCAACATGTCGAAACGAATGCGGCGCCATACCAACCCGCGTTCAAATAACGATTCATGCCACCGCCCAAGGCTGAACATAGCGGGCAGCACCGAGCGAGCGGGCAAGCAAGGCAAAGAGCCATACCGTCCCAGAGTCGGCGCCACGATGCAAGTGCCGGTTGCCCCCTTCGCGTCGTTCTGTGATCCCGTCAGCCGGCTTCCACCTGGACGTCGAGCCGCTGCCGCCGATCCGCCGCCCGGCGCAGACCATAGAAGCCGATGGCACAGAGCAGGCTGCACAACGCCGCCAGATAGAAGGGCCACTCGGTGCCCGCCAGCAGCACCAGACTGCCGACCACCACCGCCAGGATCTCGCTGCCCACCGCTAGCCCGCGATAGAGCCCCATCGCCTGCCCCTGCTGCTCGGCATGGCTGCGGTTGGAGACCGCCACCGAGGTCGCCAGCTCTCCCAGGCTCATGCCGATGCCGGTGGGAATGAAGGTGAGAGCCAGCCCCCACCAGTGGCCGGGCAGCACGAACATCAACATGCCCGCCGCCATCACCAGATGGCCGACCACCCCCAGACTGCTGCCACGCCAATGACGAGCCAGGCGTGAACCCAGCCAGGATCCCAGGATCATTGGCACGCTCACCAGCACGGCGGCCTGCGCCAGCTGCACCGGATCCCAGGCCAGCCGCTCCACCAGCCAGACGTTGAAATAGGTGAAGTAGAGCTGCACCGCGCCGTAACTAAGCAGGGTCAGCACGAAGTAGGGCAGCAGCGCCGGTTGCAGCAGTAGCTGGCGGGAAGAGAGGGCCGGTGCCGGCTGCTCACTGCGGACCGCCGCCGGCCGATTGGGCAGCAGCCAGAGCACCAGCAGCAGGTTGACCAGGGTCATGGCTACCGCCAGCCAGGCCGCCAGGCTGTAATCGCCGGAAACCACAGCGGCATAGCCGCCGATCATGGGGCCCACCACCCAGCCCAGGTTCATGCCGATGTTGATCCAGGCGAAGCTGCGCGCCTTGGTTTTGGCGGTGCTCATGTCGGCCGCCATGGCCTGCACGATGGCGATGTCACCGTTGAAGAAGCCCTCCACCACCCGGCTCAGCAACAGCAGCGGCAAGGATCGCCAGGCGATCCCCAGCGCCATCAGGGCGTAGCCCACCAGCACGCCCACCAGACAGAGGGTCAGCACCGGCTTGCGGCCATGACGATCGGAGAGCTTGCCGAGCCAGGGAGCCCCTACCAGTTGAAACAGTGGATAGAGCCCCATGATGACCCCCAGCCATACCTTGCGGCTCCAGTCCGACGCTGCCGGCGTCAGCATGCCCTGGGCCGGATCCAGCAACAGCGGCGCCAGCACCGGAGACGGCAGACTGAAGCCCGCCACCGCCAGCGTCACCGTCATCACCAGTACCCACAGGCTGGCCTGCCCCTTGATCCCTTCCATGTTCGCCCCATTAAATAAAGTTATTGGTTTATTTATGTTGGCGTTCAAACCAGATTAAGTAAAGTGAATTGTTGATTTAAAAAATCCCCCTCCCCATAATGCTCCTATCCATGCCAGAACCGCGGCCGCACCTGCCGACGATGAGAGCCTTGCCATGAACGCCAGCACCGACAAGATATTGTTTCTGCTCAAGAGCCACGGCCCACAGAGTGCCGCCGAGCTGGGAGAGCAGTTGCAGATGACCTCCATGGGGGCTCGCCAGCACCTGATGACGCTGGAGGCCGACGGCTGGGTGAGTTTCAACGACGAGGCCCGCGGGCGCGGTCGACCGGTACGGTTGTGGCACCTGACCGAGCAGGCCTGGCAACGCTTCCCCGACAGCCACAGCGAACTGACGCTGCAGCTTATCGACAACATCCAGCAGCTGTTTGGCGAGGTGGGCATGGAGCGGTTGATCGCCCAGCGGGAGCAGCAACAGCTGGCCCGCTATCAGGCCGAGCTGACCCAGCCGGCGCTGGCCGACAGGCTGGCGGCACTGACGGCGCAGCGCACGCGAGAGGGCTATATGGCGGATTTTCGCCAGGAGGAGGATGGCAGCTGGCTGCTGTGGGAGAGCCACTGCCCCATCTGCGCGGCGGCGCGGGCCTGCCGGGGTTTTTGTCGCAGCGAGCTGGAGATGTTTCGCCGCTTGCTGGCGCCGGCCGGGGTGGATCGGGAGCAGTATTTGCTGGAGGGGGATCACCGCTGTCTCTATCGCATCAGGCCGCAGCCCTGATCCACGAACGCCAGAAACAACAAAGCAGGCGCCGGGATGCCTGCTTTGTTGCCTTCGGGGAGGGGATGCTCTCGTTCCAGCCCGTCGTTGCCCGATAAGGTGAGACGGCTGATGGGGTTGTTGACCCGGTAAGGTCCTTCACCACAGAGACCGGGTTGGGTTTCTGTCTTGCCACCGGAAGATGTAACCATGGTATCCCTGCCGGCCCGGTGAGTGGTTGCGAAGTAGCATGTATTTTCAGTTGTTTTTGCAATAGTTCACCCTTAATCTAGGAAAAGTGAATTAGTAATTGCAACGAGGAACGGAGAATGCTGAAACTTGATCGCATAGACAGGCATATTCTGGAGCTGATGCAGGAGAATGGCCGCATCAGCAACCTGGAGCTGGCCGAGCTGGTCGGGCTCTCCCCCTCCCCCTGCTCCCGCCGGGTCAAGGCGCTGGAGGATGCCGGTCTCATCGACACCCACGTCACCCTGCTCAACGCCCGCCAGCTGGGGCTGACCCTCACCGCCTACATTCACATCTCCATGGACCGGCACACCCCGGAGCGGTTCGAAAATTTTGACCGCGCCATCAGTGAGCTGCCCGAAGTGCTCGAGTGTGACCTCATCACCGGCAACGATGCCGACTACCAGCTCAAGGTGGTGGTGCGGGACATGGAGCACTACCAGCACTTCCTGCTGGACAAGCTGACCCATATCCCGGGGGTGACCGGGGTGCGCTCCAGCTTCGTGCTGCGCCGGATCAAGCACAAAACGGCGCTGCCGCTCAACCATCTGGGCTGACCGCTGGCCCTGATCGGCGGGCCAGACCAGATAAAAGAAGAGGAGGCCACTGGCCTCCTCTTCTTTTATCTGCAGTCAGCGGCCTGCACTCAGACCGCTACCTGGCTGACATCCTGTACCTGCAACAGCCAGCCGGCCTGCTCCTGCTGCGGCTCACCGCTGACCCGTAGCCGCTCGCCGGTCGGCACCCACTGCCCCTCGGGCAAGGAGACCAGCAGGCTCTCGCTGCCGTTGTCGAATAGCCAGCGATCTTCACCCAGCGACTCGATCAGATAACCTTCCATCTCCACTCTGGACTCGGCTTGCCAGGATGGCGCAACGGAATCACGGCTCTCGATGAAATCCCCCTGAACACCAAAACTGGCCAGCCCCCACAGAATGGAGAGCCCAACCAACGATGATTGCATCTCGTCTCTCCTCTTTTGGAACTGTAGGGCCAGTATGGGAAGAGAAAACTGAGCACACCATGAACAAGATGGCAAAGTGCCGACGGGATCGCGAAAAAAACCGGCCAGTTGGCCGGTTGTGTCATTTTATGGCGCCTGGATCACACTATTTGGCGGCTTCCTCTGCCATCCGTGCGGCTCTTGGCTTATTCGTCCACATGGCAACACCGCGATGATCCGCGCAGATCCCCTCCTCCACCACGGCCCGCACCCAGGTACCGTCCTTGCAGATAGCCTGCCAGGCATCGGCATCGTCGATGGCCATCGAAGGGGCATGGGAACCGGCACTGCAGGCGGTCAGCAACAGGGCAAACAGGGGCAACAGAAGTTTCATCGGGTGATCCTCAGGCTGGATGGATGGGCCGCACTCAACGCCCCAGCTGGGCCGAGATGCGATCGCAGAGCTGCTTGAGCTGGGCCAGTTCAGCATCGGCCAGATCCACCTGATTGCGCAAGTTGTCCGCCAGACAGCATTCCCTCACCTCCTGCTGCAGCTGACGCCCCGCCTCGGTCAGGCCGATGCATTTTTGCCGCTCATCCTCGCTGGAGACGGTGCGGGTCAACCAGCCCTTGCTCTCCAGCCGCTTGACGATGGGGGTCAGAGTGCCCGCATCCAGCCCGGTCTCCTGACCGATCTCCTTGAGGCTGACCTCGTCCCGCGCCCACAGCGACAGCATCACCAGATACTGGGTGTAGGTGAGATCCAGCTTGTCCAGCAGCGGCCGATAGGCCCGCATCACCGCGTTGGAGGCGCTGTAGAGGGCAAAACAGACCTGCTTTTTCAATTCACTCATGGGGCACCTCGCTGACGACTGGGGCCAGTATACCCCAGGAAAATCGGGGGTCGAATAATTTGCACACAAAATAGTTGTCAGCCCGCATTTTCGGGATTAGTCTGAATTTACTTTGCACACAAACAAAATCAGAGACCCCGACATGAAGACGCTCTATCGCACTCAAGCCATCGCCCAGGCCGGCCGCAACGGTGAGGTTCACACCCTGGACAACAGCCTGCAGCTGGCACTGGCACTGCCGACCGCCCTCGGTGGCAACGGCAAGGGCAATAACCCGGAGCAGCTGCTGGCCGCCGGTTATGCCGCCTGCTTCTCCAATGCGCTGATCCACGTTGCCCACAAACTCGGTGCGCCCCTCTCCAGTGCTCCCGTCACCGCCGAGGTCGAGTTGCTGGCGCTGGACGATGGCCGCTTCAACTTCGCCATCACGCTGGACGTAGCGCTCGCCGCTACCCAACCTGAACAGGCGGCGCAGGCCGAGCAGATAGTGCGGCTGGCCCACCAGACCTGCCCCTTCTCCAACGCCATGCGGGGCAATGTGGTCACCCGGCTGCTGCTCAACGGCGCCCCGCTGGATGAGACGGCGTGAACCCGTTCAGCCTCAACCCCTTGGAAATAGCCATGCTGGCGACTCGCAGGTTGCCAACCCCCCTCACACTGGAGAAAAAACCATGAATCAGTCCAGCCATCAGATCCAGCTGCTGCGTCGCCCGGTCGGCCTGCCCAGCCTGGCCGATTTCACCCTGACCGAGGTGGCTCTGCCCGAGCTGCAAGAAGGAGAGGTGCGGGTCGCCAACCAGTGGCTGTCGGTGGATCCCTACATGCGCGGTCGCATGAGCGAAGCCAAGAGCTATGTGCCCCCCTTCCCCCTCAACGGCCCCCTCGATGGCGGCGCCATCGGCGTGGTGGAAGCCTCCCGTCACCCGGACTTCGCGGTGGGCGACCGGGTGAGCAGCATGCTGGGCTGGCGCGATCGCTTCGTCGCCAATGGCGCCCAGCTGACCCGCCTGCCCGACACCCGCTTGCCGCCCCAGCTCTTTCTCGGCGCCCTCGGCATGCCGGGTATGACCGCCTGGACCGGGCTCAACCGCATCGCCAAGCTGCAGGCCGGTGAAACCGTGCTGGTGTCGGCCGCCTCCGGCGCCGTCGGCTCCATGGTGGTGCAGCTTGCCAAACGGGCGGGGGCCCACGTCATCGGCTCCACCGGGTCGGCCGACAAGGTGGCCTACCTCAAGAGCCTGGGGGCCGACGAGGTGATCAACTACCGTGAGACTCCGGATCTCGATGCCGAGCTGGCCCGGCTGGCACCGGAGGGGATCCACGTCTACTTCGAGAACGTGGGGGGCGCCATGCTGGACGCCGCCCTCAACCACATGGTGGTACACGGTCGCATCGTGATGTGCGGCCTCATCGAGCAGTACAACGGCCAGAGCGAGGCGAGCGGCCCGCGCAACCTCTCCCAGGTGATCCGCAAACGCCTCACCATGCAGGGGCTGATCGTGTTCGATCACTGGCAGCATTACGGCGAGTTTCTGGCCGAGGTGACCCCGGCCTTCGACGCCGGCACCCTGCAGGCCGAAGAGACCGTCTATCAGGGGCTCGCCAGCATGCCGCAGGCCTTCATCGGGCTGTTCGAGGGGCTCAATACCGGCAAGATGCTGGTCAAGCTGGCGTGATCCGCAGCACTGGCGCCTGACGCCGCAGACTGCTTGCATGACGGGCCCATCCGCCCTAAGGTGGGCCCGTTTTTTATGGTGCAATCCGCCGCTTGTGCAAGGAGCCGCTCATGGGTTCCCTGCTTGTCTCGCGTCATCCCAGCAAGGAGCCCTTCTTATGTCTACCCCCTATCCCCACGTCGGCGGTCGATGACAGAGTGATCCTGACCAACCCATTACCCCCTCAGCAAGGAGCTCTTCTTATGTCTACTCCCTATCCCCGCGTCGGTGTCGGCGTGATCCTCACCAACCGCCAGGGCCAGGTGCTGCTTGGCAAGCGCAAGGGCAGCCACGCCCCCTACTGGTCCATCGCCGGCGGTCATCTGGAACTGGGAGAGACGTTCGAATCGGCAGCGATCCGGGAAGTGGCCGAGGAGACGGGTTTTCAGATCAGCAACTCCAGCGTCATCGCCGTCACCAACAACCTGGAGACCTGGCGTGAGAGCGGCCTGCACTATGTCTCGGTCACCCTGCTGGCCGAGGTAGAGGGAGAGCCCCAGCTGCTGGAGCCGGAGAAGTGCGAAGGCTGGGTCTGGTGCGATCCGCGCAATCTGCCCGAGCCCCACTTCGATGCCAGCCGCCAGTCCATCGCCTGCTGGCTGGCGAATCGTTGCTACCTGCCGACCTCGAGCCAGCCGGCCCCATAAGCCATCGCCTGCTGGCTGGCCGTTGCTATCTGCCGACGCCAAACCAGCCCACCCCATAGACCATCGCCTGCTGGCTTGCTGGCCGTTGCTATCTGCCACAACCAGGCCAGCCGATGGAGTGACCTGCGGCTAACAAGGCGCGGCAACCTGCCAGCAGCCCCTGATTTGTCATAAAAAAGTCACCGCTTTGTCATATCATCGGGGCGATGATGACAACGAGGGAGTGAGGACGTGGGGCAGGTGTTTATTCAGTTTTTATGGTTGGGCTGTGTCAGCTTCGGCGGACCCGCCGCCCATATCGGCTACTTCCAGCGCACCTTCGTCGAGCGACTGGGCTGGCTGACCCAGGCCGAATTCGCCCAGTTGCTGGCCCTCTGCCAGCTGCTGCCGGGCCCCGCCTCCAGCCAGCTCGGCTTTGCCATCGGCCGCCAGCGGGCCGGGCTCGCTGGGGCGCTGGCCGCCTTCGCCGGTTTCACCCTCCCCTCCTTTCTGCTGTTGCTGGCCGCCGCCATCGGTCTGGGCCAGCTCGGCAACAACATCTGGCTCGATGCCGCCCTGCACGGCCTCAAGCTGCTGGCGCTGGTGGTGGTCGCCGATGCAGTGCTCACCATGAGCCGCCAGTTCTGCAAGACCACGCGCAATCAGGGGATCATGGTCGCCACCGCGGCCGCCCTCTGGTGGCAGCCCGGCCTGCTCACCCAGCTCGTCATGCTGGCGGGCGCTGCCCTGCTCTGTGCCCGCATCGACGCACCGCAAACACCAGACCCACAGCCCTCGCCGGCTCAGTCCATGCCTGTGCACCAACCCCACTGGCCTACCCTGCTGCTGTTTGCCCTGCTGTTTGTCGGCCTGCCACTGCTGGGAGGCCCCGTCGGCCAGCTGGTCGCCGACTTCTATCGGGCCGGCAGCCTGGTGTTTGGCGGCGGCCACGTGGTGCTGCCCCTGCTGGCGGAGAGCGTGGGCCACAGCCTCAACCAGCAGCAGTTTCTGACCGGCTACAGCCTGGCCCAGCTGGTGCCCGGCCCCATGTTCACCCTAGCGACCTATCTCGGCGCCCAGTTGCTGCCGGCCAGCCCGGTGGGCGGCGCTCTGCTGGCGACCCTGGCGCTATTCCTGCCCGGCTTTTTGCTGCTGTGGGCCATGGGCCCCTGCTGGCAGAGCTGGCTGGCCCGCCCTCGCCTCGCCGGTGCCGTGGCCGGTATCAACGCCGCCGTGGTGGGTCTGCTGCTGGCGGCGCTCTATCAGCCGGTCTGGCAGAGCGCCGTGCTGGCTCCTACCGATCTGGCGCTGGCCGCCATCGGCTTCTATCTGCTGCGGGGACTCAAGCTGCCCATTCTGGCGCTGGCCACCCTGCTGGTGGTCGCCACCCTGCTGCTGGCCTGATAGGCCCAGGCAGCGGCCACAAAGAAACGGCCCCCTGCCGAGGCAGGGGGCCGTTTTTGCATTGATGCCCGGCGCCAGACTCAGGGCTCGGGATCGAAATCCAGACTCAGGCTGTTGACGCAGTAGCGCTGACCGGTTTCGGTCGGCCCGTCCGGGAAGACGTGGCCGAGGTGGGAGCCGCACTGCCTGCAGGTGATCTCCACCCGCTTCATGCCGTGGCTGCCATCCTCGGTGTAGGTCACGGTCCCCTCGATGGCCCGATCGAACGAGGGCCAGCCGCAGCCCGAGTCAAATTTGGCATCCGAGTGGAACAGCACCTGCTTGCAGCAGACGCACAGGTAGTCGCCGCTCTTGCGGTTGTGGAGCAGGGCGCCGCTGTAGGGACGCTCCGTGCCCTTCTCCCAGCAGACGTGATACTGCTCGGCGCTCAACTGCCGGCGCCACTGCTCGGGGTTGGGGGTGTTGCCGCTCATACTGACTCCTTGCCGTGAATATCGGTGCCCAGCATACCCAGTCAGGGCGCCGCGCTCTACCCCGCCAGCGGGAACTGTGATCCGGTTGGCAACACGACGGCAACATCCGGGGTGGCGACCACTCCCTCCTCGGCCAGCGCCACCGCACTCAGGGCGACCCGCTCCAGCAGCTTGAGGGAGTGGGCCCGGCCCACCGCCACCTGCCGCTTGATATCGTCGGGCAGGAACGGCAGCCCGTCGTTGGTGGCGGTGTCGATGGTCTGGATCCACTCCAGCCCCTCCCCCGGCGGCGGCAGACGGAACTGGATGTCGTAGTCGCTGGCGTTGAACAGCACGTACCAGCGCTCACCGCCGCAGCCGATCATGCCGATGTCCATGGCGAACGCCTGCCCCATGGGGGCGTGCCAGTCCTGATCGGTGAGCTGATGGCCGTCCGGGTGATACCAGTTGACCTGATGGCAGCTGCTGGGGGCGCCGTTCCAGCTGTCGTCGCTCAGCTGCAGGTTGGAGAAGACGGTGGACTCCGCCCGCAGCGCCAGCATCTGCTGGGTGAAGGCGAGCAGCCGTTCATCCTCCGGCCGCCACTGCCAGTTGACCCAGCTGATCTGGTTGTCCTGGCAGTAGGCGTTGTTGTTGCCGAGCTGGCTGCGGCCCATTTCGTCGCCGGCGAGGAAGTGCGGGGTGCCTTGCGACAACAGCAGGGTGGCGATCAGGTTGCGCTTCTGCTGCTGGCGCAGATTGTTGACCCGCGGATCCAGAGTCGGCCCTTCCACCCCGTGGTTGTTGGAGAGGTTGTTGCCGTGGCCATCCCGGTTGTCCTCGCCGTTGGCCTGGTTGTGGCGCTGGTTGTAGGAGACCAGATCCTCCAGGGTGAAACCGTCGTGATAGCAGAGGTAGTTGACGCTGGTATGGGGGGATCGCCAGTTCTTCGGGAACAGATCCCGTGAGCCGACCAGCCGGGTGGCAAAGTCCCCCATCTTGCCCGCATCACCGCGCCAGAAGGCGCGTACCGTGTCGCGGTAGCGGTCGTTGATCTCCAGCCACTGGCTCGGGAACTGGCCGAGCCGATAGCCGAACGGGCCGATATCCCAGGGCTCGGCGATGAGCTTGACCCGTGCCAGCACGGGGTCTGCCATCATGGCCTTGAAGAAGGCCCCCATGGGGTCGAACTCGCCCGCCTCCCGCGCCAGGGTGACCGCCAGATCGAAGCGAAAGCCATCCACCTGCATCTCGGTGACCCAGTAGCGCAGGGCGTCGAGCACCAGCCGCAGGCTGTTGGGGTGATCCAGATTGACGCTGTTGCCGCAGCCGGTGACGTTGGCGTGGCGAGTGTAATCGGGGCCGTGCGCCCCCGCCTCGAAGGCGTAGTAACCGGCGTTGTCAAAGCCCTTGAAGGAGAGCATGGGGCCGTCGAAGCCCGACTCCGCGGTGTGGTTGTAGACCACATCCAGGATCACCTCGAGGCCGGCCTTGTGCAGCTCGCGCACCATGGTCTTGAACTCGGTCACCGCCTCTTGCGCCGCATAGCGCGGCTCGGGGGCGAAGAAGGCGATGGGGTTGTAACCCCAGTAGTTGGTCAGCCCCAGCTGCTCGAGCCTGGGCTCGGACATGAAGGCCGCCACCGGCATCAACTGCACCGAGGTGATGCCAAGAGACTTGAGATGCTCGATGATAAGCGGGTGGCAGATGCCCAGATAGGTGCCGCGCAGCTCGCTCGGCACCCCCTGATGCTGGCGGGTGAAGCCCTTGACGTGGGTTTCATAGATGACGGTGCGGGCCGGCTCGATGGCGGGCTTGCCCACCCCCTGCCAGTCGAAGGCATCGTCCACCACCACGGATTTGGCCACCATGGCCGCACTGTCCCCCTGATAGAGGGCATCATCCCAGTGGGTCGGGCGGCTGAGCGCCTTGGCGTAGGGGTCGATCAGCAGCTTGTCCGGGTCGAACAGCATCCCCTCCTGCGACGTGCCGTGCACCCGGTAACCGTAGCGCTGACCGGCCTTGACGCCGCGCACATGGCCGAAGCGGTACTGGCCGCGCCGGCCGGGCAGCTCGAGGCGCGCCAGCTCCCGCTCCTGCTCGTCGAACAGGCAGAGCTCCACCTTGTCCGATTGCGGCGCCCAGACGCAGAAGTGACAACCCGTCTCGTCGAGCAGGGCCCCCAGCGGATGGTCCTGCCCCTTTTCCATTGCGAACATCAAGACTCCTGTTTGATGAACAAGGTCGCGAGCGGCGGCAGATCCAGCACTATGCTGTGCGCCATCCCCTGCCAGGGGGTCGGCTCGGCGACGAAGACCAGACCCACATCATAGTTGCTGCCCCAGTAATGCTCGCTGTCGGTGTTGAGCACCACCCGGTAGTGACCGGCCGCCGGTACCCCGAGCCGGTAGGCAAGCCGTGGCACCGGCGTGAAGTTGCAGGCCACCACCAGCGGGTTGGCCCCCTGCTTGTCGGCCCGCAGCCAGGCAAAGATGCTGTTGTCGGCGTCGTTGTGATCCAGCCAGCGGAAGCCGTTTTGCTCATAATCCGCCTGATACAAGGCAGGTTCATGACGGTAGAGGTGGTTGAGATCGTGGATCAGCCGCTGCTGGCCGCCGTGCTTGGGATACTGCAGCAGGTGCCAGGGCAGCTGGGCATCGTGATTCCACTCGTTGCTCTGGGCGATCTCGGTGCCCATGAAGTTGAGCTTCTTGCCGGGGTGGGCATACATGAAGCCCATGTAGGCGCGCAGGTTGGCCGCCTGCTGCCATTCGTCCCCCGGCATCTTGTAGAGCATGGAGTGCTTGCCGTGCACCACCTCGTCGTGGGAGAGCGACAGAATGAAGTTCTCGTCATAGTGGTACACCATGGAGAAGGTCATGTCGTTGTGGTGGTAGCGACGGTGAATGGGCTCTTTCTGCATGTAGGTGAGGGTGTCGTGCATCCAGCCCATATTCCACTTGAAGCCAAAACCCAGGCCGCCCAGGAAGGTGGGACGGGAGACCCCGGCGAAGGCGGTGGACTCCTCGGCGATGGTCATGGCGTGAGGGTACTTGCCGTACACCTCCTCGTTGGTCCACTTCAGCAGGCTGATCGCCTCGTAGTTGTGGTTGCCGCCATCGACGTTGGGCACCCACTCGCCGGCGTTGCGCGAATAGTCCAGATAGAGCATGGAGGCGACCGCATCCACCCGCAGGCCGTCGACGTGGAACTTGTCGAGCCAGAACAGGGCGCTGGCCACCAGGAACTGGCGCACCGTATTGCGGCCGAAATCATAGATGTAGGAGTTCCAGTCCGGGTGCCAGCCGCGGCGCGGATCCTCGTACTCGTAGAGCGGAGTGCCGTCGAAGCGGGCCAGCCCGTGGGCATCGGACGGGAAATGGGCAGGCACCCAGTCAAGGATGACGCCGATACCGGCCTGGTGGCACTGGTCGACGAAGTATTTGAAATCATCAGCCGTGCCGTAGCGGCTGGTGGGCGAGAACATGCCCACTGGCTGGTAGCCCCAGGAGCCGCTGAACGGGTGCTCTGAGACCGGCAGCAGCTCGATGTGGGTGTACTCCATCCCCTTGACGTAATCCACCAGCTCCACCGCCAGTTCGCGCCAGCTCAGGCTGTCACCGTTGGGGTGACGCTTCCAGGAGCCCACGTGCAGCTCGTAGATGGAGAGCGGCTGCTCGCGTTTGTCGTTGAGCTGGCTCTCGCGCCAGGCGGCATCCTGCCACTGGTACTGGTCGTGGTCATAGACCACGGAGGCGAACGAGGGGTACTGCTCGCAGTAGAAACCCACCGGGTCGCTCTTGTGCGGCAGCCGGTTGCCGGCCGGGTCTTTCAGTTCGAACTTGTAGCGATCCCCGGCCTTGAGGCCCGGCACGAACAGCACCCAGTGACCGCACTGGCTGCGCTGCATCGGGTGGCGACGGCCATCCCAGAAGTTGAAATCGCCGATGAGGCTCACCGCGGTGGCGCTCGGCGCATAGACCGCAAAACGCACCCCTTCCACTTGCTGATCCAGATGCTCCACGGTGCGCAGCTGGGCACCGAGCGTATGGTAGAGGTTTTCCGGCTGGTAGGTGAGTTCCGCCAACCCGGCCCAGCCCGCATCCTGGAACTGATAGGGGTCGATGACCTCGACGCTGGCATCTGGGTAGTCGGCAAGCAACTGGTAGGGGAAGGGATTTTTACGGCGGGTGAAAACAGTTTCAAAGAGGCCCGAATCATCGGTGGGCGCCAAGGTGGCAACAATCTTGCCCGACTTGAGATCCCTGACCCGTACGGCCTGGGCATCGGGTAACCAGACGGTCAGCTTGAGGCCGGGCCCATCCGGATTGGCCTGCAGGCCTAAGTGGGAGAAGGGATCGGAACAGCGGGCTGCAACCAAACGTTCAACGAGCATCGAGATTTCCTTTCATAGCTGAGCATCCGCTCCGGCCTGGGCCGAAGCGGATGTAAGTGAGTCACGTTTTGTCGGCAGTGGCTCAACGACTGGCCTCGTCACGGGCCTGGCTCATCTTGCCTGCCAGCGCCTTGAGCGCCTCATTGGCAAAAATATCCTCCAGATCGGTAGACAGCTTGCGGCGCCAGTTCGGGTACTCGTAACTGGTGCCCGGCACGTTGACCGGCTTGTCCATCTCCAGCCAATCCTCCAGCTGGGTGCTGAACAGGGCGCAGCTGCCGCGAGACATATGCAGTTGCAGACCGTGGTTGAGCTCGGTGTTCATGCCGACCCAGTTCACGTCGTGGCTGATGTTGCCGGAGATCACCCCGTGGCCGTGCAGGCTGTCGAGGATCCGCTGCTTGGCCTGGTGGCGATCAGCATACAGGGTCTTGAGTACGTCTTCATCCGGATACAAGCCCAGCTCGCGTCCCAGCGCCAGATCGTCGCAATGCCAGAAGCCCTTGAGGGTCGGCATGTCATGGGTGGTCAGCGCCGACATGGCCTGCTCGGCGTAGTGAGCCGGAGAGATGAAGCCGCCATCGGCCTTGGAGCGCTCGAAGAAGAACACCTTGTAGGAGTGGACGCCGTTCTCTTTCAGGGTCACGTCGATCCCCTCCGGCACGGTACCCAGATCCTCGCCGATCAGCAGGCACTGGTTGCGGTGGGACTCGAGGGCCAGGATGCCGAGCAGGTCGTTGACCGGGTAATAGATGTAGGCGCCTTTGGCGGCCGACTCTCCGGGCGGCACCCACCACAGGCGCAGCAAGGCCATCACGTGGTCGATGCGCAGCGCGCCGCAGGAGCGCATGTTGGCACGGAACAGATCCACCATCGGCTGGTAGGCCGCCTCGAACAGCTGGTTCGGGTTCATGGGGGGCAGGCCCCAGTTCTGGCCGAGCGGACCCAGAATATCGGGCGGCGCACCGACCGAGGCTTTCGGGCAGTAGAGATCCCGGTTGGCCCAGATCTCGGTGGAGCCTTCGGAGACGCCCACCGCCAGATCGCGGTAGATCCCCATCACCATGCCGGCCGCCTTGGCACGGGCGTCGGCCCGGGCCAGCTGCTCGTCGGCCAGGAACTGCAGATAAAGATAGAAATTCACATCCTGGCTATGCTCGGCCATCCAGGCCGCCACTTCGGGATTGTGGTAGTCACGGAACGGTTCCGGCCACACCGGCCAGCCCCAGGCATTCTCGCCTTTGGCGTAGAAGTGAGCCTGCAGGGCATCGAAGGCGGCCTGTTGCTGCAGGCTGTCGCCGCCGGCGGCAACGAAGGCATCGAAGGCGGCCTGACGCTCGGCGCTCAGACTGGCCTGGTCAAACACCTGACGCAGCATGCCGAGTTTGGTCTCGACGACGCCGGTGTAATCCACGTTGCCCTTGGCACGCAGCTCACTCAGGTGCTGCTGGAAGGCGGGGTTCGCCACCTCGGCCTTGAGCCGGGCATTGGCCAGAAATTCGGGCACGGCTTCCACATCGATGTAGGCCACGTTGAGCCAGCGCCGAGACGAGGGGCTGTAGGGACTGGCGCTCTCCGGGTTGGCCGGATAGAGGGCATGAATCGGGTTGAGACCGACGAAGTGGGCGCCCCAGGCGGCCATCTTCTCGACCAGCTGGCCCAGATCGCTGAAATCGCCGATGCCCCAGTTGTGGCGGCTGCGCAGGCAGTAGAGCTGCACACTCGGACCCCACACCTTGCGGCCATTGGCGATGGGAGGCTGCTTGTAGCACGCCTTGGGCGCGACGATGAGGCGCATGCTGGCGAGCGGCTCGTCGTTGCCCTCCTCCAGCAGGATCAGATCGTGATAACCCAGCTCGGGCTGCACAGCCAGAGCCACGCGATAGGCCTGGCACTCCATCTCTTCGAATTCGGCCACACCGACCAGCTCGCCGTCGATGGGGGTGAGCTGACCGGACAACAGGCCGCCCTGCTCCAGCTTGAGCTGCCAGCTGAGGGCGTCGTTGACGAATTCGATGGGCAGACGAACTTCGAGGGTAATGGGCTCGCCGCTGCGGAGCACCATCACGGGATCCAGCGCACGCAGCCAGTGCTGGCGGTGCTCCTGCTCAAGCTGCTCGGTCAGGGCGGCCTCGTCATCGACGCGGTAACCCATGGCGCCCAGCATGGCGGCCTTGCTCTCTTCGGATACCTGAGCCGGGTGGCCCCAGGCATCAACATACTCGCTGGCGATACCTTTGGCGGCAGCCAGCTGTTCAATCAGGGTGGTCATAGTTTGAGAATTCCCGCTGTGGATTCTATCTATACTATTTTGATTAATTTTTATGGGTGGTACTTGAACAGTGGCTCTATGGGCCATGCTAAACCGCGCACATTTTTACACATCTGCCTGGCTGGTTGTGTGACCGAGCAGGCACTATTGTTGATAACCGCACCGCCAGGAGATAGATAGTTATTTCGACAAAAGCTGGTAGTCAGTTACATAAACAGAAAATAAATTTCACAGTTTTTCATGATATAGCGCAATTTCAGACAGATTGTTGGTTGACTCACGGGGGAGTTCTAGTAAATTTACAAACGGAATTTTCTTTGACTACTGAACAGTTAGGTAACCAATTATGACTATCAAAGTAGGTATTAACGGTTTTGGCCGCATCGGCCGTTTCGTCTTCCGTCTGGCCGCTGAGCGTTCTGACATCGAAGTGGTTGGTATCAACGATCTGATCGACGTTGACTACATGGCCTACATGCTGAAGTACGACTCCACTCACGGCCGCTTCAAGGGCACCGTTGAAGTCAAAGACGGCAACCTGGTTGTCAACGGCAAAACCGTACGTGTTACCGCTGAGCGTGACCCGGCCAACCTGAAATGGGGCGAAATCGGTGTTGACGTTGTTGCCGAAGCTACCGGTCTGTTCCTGACCGACGAGACTGCTCGCAAGCACATCGCTGCCGGCGCCAAGAAAGTCGTTCTGACCGGTCCGTCCAAAGACGCTACCCCGATGTTCGTAATGGGCGTTAACGACGCTACCTATGCTGGCCAGGACATCGTTTCCAACGCTTCCTGCACCACCAACTGCCTGGCTCCGATCGCCAAGGTTCTGAACGATACCTTCGGTATCGAGTCCGGCCTGATGACTACCGTTCACGCTACCACTGCTACCCAGAAGACCGTTGATGGTCCGTCTGCCAAAGACTGGCGCGGTGGCCGCGGTGCGGCTCAGAACATCATCCCGTCCTCTACCGGTGCTGCCAAGGCTGTTGGCGTGGTTATCCCGGAACTGAAAGGCCTGCTGACCGGTATGGCTTTCCGCGTTCCGACTCCGGACGTGTCTGTTGTTGACCTGACCGTCAACCTGAAGAAAGCTGCCACCTACGCAGAAATCTGCGAAGCGATGAAAGCTGCTTCCGAAGGCGCCATGAAGGGCGTTCTGGGCTACACCGAAGACGAAGTTGTATCTACCGACTTCCTGGGTGAGCGTCAGACCTCCGTATTCGACGCCAAGGCTGGTATCCAGCTGAACGACAAATTCGTTAAAGTTGTATCCTGGTACGACAACGAAATGGGCTACTCCAGCAAAGTTCTGGACCTGATCGCTCACATCTCCAAGTAATTTGGGATACGCAATCAAGTAGCTTGAAAAAGGCGGCCATGGGCCGCCTTTTTGTATTCTGGACCGGGATTTTTCCAACCCTCTCTTCTGAATGTGCGCGAGCACAGGAGTCCTCATGCAACCGACACGCTCTCTGACTGCCCACTGTACCCTCAGCCACCACCCGGCTGGCCAACCCCTGCTGACCGTCGACAACGGCTACGCCAAGGCAGAAATCAGTCTGTTTGGCGCCCACGTGCTGAGCTACCAGCGTCACGGCGAACCCGCCTCCATCTGGCTCAGCGACAAGGCGGTACTGGATGGCAGCAAACCCATCCGCGGCGGCATTCCCCTCTGCTGGCCCTGGTTCGGCCCGGCCCCTGCCCGCGTCGGCAGCGGCAAGCCCTCCCATGGCTTTGCCCGCACCAGCCTGTGGACGCTGGACGGTGTCTCCGATCACGGAGACGGAACTTTGGTACACCTCTCTCTGCGTGACAACGAGGCAACCCGTCAGCTCTGGCCTCATGCCTTTGAGCTGGAGCTGGACGTGCTGGTCGGCAAGGAGCTGGCCCTGGTACTGACCACCCGCAACACCGGCAAAGCACCGCTCGTCTACAGCGGCGCCCTGCACACCTACCTGCAGATAAGTTCACCGGAGTCAGTGAGCGTCAGCGGCCTTGGCGAGCCCTATGCCGACAAGCTGACCGGCCAGAATGGCCAGCAGCAGGGCCCTCTGACCCTGAACGGCCCGCTGGATCGGGTCTATTGGCAGCCTGCGGCTCACGTCAGCATCCAGGATGGCGAACGCGAGACCCGGGTAGTCAGCGGCAACCACGACAGCGTGGTGGTCTGGACCCCCTGGCTGGAAGGCGCCCGCGCCATGGCCGACATGAGCGATGATGGTTATCGCACCATGCTGTGCGTCGAAGCCGCCATCGCCAGCGAGGCAGGCGTGACCGTCGCACCGGATGAAGAGCACAGCTTCTCCACCGTGATCATCTGAGCTGGATGAGGTTCAGATAAATAAAGAGGGCTCCCGCGGGAGCCCTCTTTGCATCTCTTTGTCTTGGTGATCAGGCATTGCCCTGGGTCTTGAGCCTGAGCTCGGCGGCGAAGTTGAGCATGCGGTCGAGCGGGATCAAGGCCTTCACCCGCAGATCCTCGTCCACCAGGATCTCGTGACGCTCGGCGCCATCGGTGAGGGCCTCCTTGATGGCCACCAGGCCGTTCATCGCCATCCAGGGGCAGTGGGCGCAACTGCGGCAGGTCGCACCATCGCCACCGGTCGGCGCCTCCACCATCTCTTTCTCCGGGCAGGCCTGCTGCATCTTGTAGAAGATGCCGCGATCAGTCGCCACGATGAGCTTCTGCTGGGGCAGCTCCTTGGCCGCCTTGATCAGCTGGCTGGTAGAGCCCACCGCATCGGCCAGCTCGATCACCGAGGCAGGGGACTCCGGGTGGACTAGCACGGCGGCATCCGGATTCTGCTCCTTCAGCTCACGCAGGGCGCGGGCCTTGAACTCGTCGTGGACGATGCAGTGCCCCTGCCAGCGCAACATCTCGGCGCCAGTCTTCTTCTCGATGTAGGCACCGAGGTGACGGTCCGGGCCCCAGATGATCTTGTGACCCTGGCTGTCCAGATGTTCGACGATCTCCAGCGCGATGCTGGAGGTGACCACCCAGTCCGCCCGCGCTTTCACCGCCGCCGAAGTATTGGCATAGACCACCACGATATGGTCGGGATGGGCGTCGCAGAAGGCGGAGAACTGCTCGATGGGGCAACCCAGATCAAGCGAGCACTCGGCCTCCAGCGTCGGCATCAGGACTCGCTTGTGGGGGCTCAGGATCTTGGAGGTCTCTCCCATGAAGCGCACCCCGGCGACGATCAGGGTCTGTGCCTCATGATCGCGGCCAAAGCGGGCCATCTCGAGGGAGTCGCCGACGAAGCCACCGGTCTCCTCCGCCAGCGCCTGGATCTCGGGATCCGTGTAGTAGTGGGCGACCAGCACCGCCTTGCGTTCCTTGAGCAGTGCCTTGATGTCTGCGATCAGGGTCGTCTTCTGCTCGGCGCTCAGGGGAAGGGGCTTGGCCGGAAACGGATAGTCCATCTCGACTACCGGCGGGACATTGTTCAGTGCATTGCTCATTGCGACTGTTCCATCAACGCTTGGAAAGGCAAAAATTATAACCAGAAGCCGCGCACAAACCCATCAACAAATCCGGTGCTGCACAAGTGTCCGAATATACTCAAGTAATTCGTTGTCATTCTTGCCAAAGGAGTTGTCGAATGAAACAACGTTCCCTCAAAACCAAGCTGCTATTGCTCACCATGGGGCTGTTTCTCGCCAGTGGCCTCGCCATGACCCTGATGCAGTCCTCCTCGCTGAACACCCTGCGCAGCAACATCGTCAGCCAGACCCGCCAGGCGCTGGAGCAGGAAGTCTCCCGTACCCTGCAGTTCCAGGCCGAACGCTATGCGGTGCAGATCGCCGACCTGCTGCAGCAGTCCTATCAGGTGCCGCTGGGCATGGCGGCCCAGCTGGAGGGCAGCATGGCGCAGCCGGACAGGCTGCTGAGCCGCCCCCAGGTCGAGACGCTGCTCCAAAGCCGACTGCAGCAAGCGGGCGGTATCAGTTCCATCTATGCCCAGTTTGAACCCGACGGGTACGACGGCCAGGATGCCAGCTGGCAAGCCGGCGCCTCCCACTCCGTCGTCGGCAAGGGCAGCCTGGAAATTTATTTCACTCGCGACCAGGGCGGCCAGATCAGCCAGCAGCCGGTGGATGCCGCCACCAGTGCCGCCAAATACGATACCTCGGTCAACGAGTTCGGCATCCGCAACAGCGAATGGTACCTGTGCGGCCGCGACACCCTGCGCCCCTGTCTGATGGAGCCCTACCTCTACGAGATAAGCCCAGGCAACAAGATGCTGATGACCAGCCTGACGGTGCCCGTTCTGAAAGCCGGCAAGTTTGCCGGCATCACCGGCGTCGACATGAACCTGCCCATCTTCCAGCAACTGGCCGAGAACCTCGGCAAGAGCCTGTATGACAACCAGGCCGAGGTCACTCTGGTCAGCAAGATGGGCCTCATCGTCGGCAGCAACCGTCACGCCGACAAGCTGGGGCGGCCGCTGACGGAAGCCGGCCTCACCGCCCCCACCGGCCAGGAGCAGGACACCGAGACCGACTTCATCCTGCAACAACCGGTCAGGATCGACGCCGCCGATACCCAGTGGTGGCTGATGCTCAAGGTGCCCAAGGCGCTGGCCCTCAGTCAGGCCAACACCATCAGCAACCAGCTTGGCGACTTGCTGCAGGCCACCCAGCAGCAACAGCTGATCGCCATCGTCGTCATCACCCTGCTGGCGCTGGCGCTGCTCATCTGGTTCATCCAGACCATCACGGCCCCCCTCTCCCTCATCAGCCGCCATGTGTCCCACCTCTCCAGCAACGAGGGGGACCTGACCCAGCAGATGAGGATAGACACCCACCAGGAGCTGATCGAGCTGGGCGGCCACCTCAACGCCTTCCTCGGCAAGTTGCGCGGCATGGTTCAGGGCAGCAAGCAGATTGGCCAGCAGGTGCACCAGCAGGCTCAGGGCATGAAGCAGACGGCCGATACCATGCGCAGCAGTCTGGACGAGCAGAGTCTGGAGCTGGAAAGCGTGGTCAGTGCCATGCATCAGATGAGCACCACGGCGGTCAGTGTGGCGGGCTATGCCGAGCAGGCAGCCCAGGAATCGGAGACGGCCACCCATCACATCAGCACGGCCCAGCAGACCCTGAGCCGGGCCCGCACCGAGATCCACACCCTGGTTGAAGACATGCACCTCGCCGACAAGGCCGTCGCCCAGGTGGCCCAGCGCAGCACCAACATCAGCCGCATTCTCGACGTGATAAGAGCCATTGCCGAGCAGACCAACCTGCTGGCGCTCAATGCGGCAATCGAGGCGGCGCGGGCCGGCGACATGGGGCGCGGCTTTGCCGTGGTAGCGGACGAAGTGCGGGCGCTGGCCAACAAGACCCGGGAGTCCACCGACGAGATAGGTCAGCTCATCGGCAGCCTGCAGACCGAGGTCAACAGCAGCCAGCAGTTGATGAGTACCGGCATCACTCGCTCGGCCAGCACGGTGGAAGGGACGGAGCAGGCCTTTGAGGCCCTCAATCAGGTGGTCACCCAGATCCAGCAGATCCACGATCACATTAGCCAGGTGGCCACGGCGGCCGAGCAGCAGAGCGCCGTCAGCGACACCATCAACCAGAATCTGATGCGGATCGGCGACGCCGCCACCACCCTGGGGCAGGAGGCCAACGCCAGCCATCACCTGAGCGAGCAGCTGGAGCAGGCCGCCACAGCACTGGCCACCCAGCTCGAGCGGCTGAGAACCTGATGCCGAACGGCCATAAAAAAAGCCCGCATTGCTGCGGGCTTTTTCAATCTGGTGGTCGTTACTGGGATCGAACCAGTGACCCCCTCCTTGTAAGGGAGGTGCTCTCCCAGCTGAGCTAAACGACCTGGGAG